>NZ_BAAGZI010000277.1:0-8129 GCF_054778695.1 Actinocorallia lasiicapitis | reverse complement strand
GGCGGTGCTCGCCGACACCGGCACCGCGTGCCGCGCGATCACCTTCCCGCCGAGGTCCGCGACGGCCCCCCGGACGAACCGCCGGCCGATGTCCAGCCCCAGCACCCGGCCGATCCCGTAGTCCGGTTCGAAGAACAGCGCCCCGTAGTGCGGCCCCTCCGGCGGCGCGACCTCCTTGACGAGCCCCGCCGCGAGCAGCAGGTCCAGCGCGTTCCCCATGGTCGGTTTCGCCATGCCGAGCCGCCGCGCCAGCCCCGCCCGCGACTGCGCGGGCCCGTCGCACAACGCCTCGAGGACGGTCAGCGCGTTCCCCTCCCGCACGGTCGCCGGCGTCGCAATCATCCCGCCATCCTAGTAACGCTCCTTGACGAACCCGCCATCCTAGTAACGCTCCTTGACGAAGTGGTGGCCGCGGCTTCCGGTGGGTGGGGAGAGTCTTTGCCGTCCGGCGGTTTCTCGCCGGGGCGATCGGGGTGATAGCTCACCTAATGGCCCCCTGTTCTGTGGCGAGGCGGTGCGACGGTCGATGACCTTGAGGGCGCGGCTGACCCTGTACGCGGGTGTCTTCGCCGTGCTCGCCTGCGTCCTGGCCTCGCTGGCGTTCCTCGCCAACACCGACGCCAGGACCTCCGCCGACCGGTACGCGAGGGCGCTGGCCGACGTGATGCAGGTGGTCGGCCAGATCCGGCAGGGGCGGCTGCCCGGCGTCCTTCCGGCCAAGGAGACGGCCCTGCAGGTCGTCGACGCGTCGGGGAAGGTGATGGTGTCGTCGCCGTCGCTCGCGGGGGCGCCGGCGATCACGCCGCTGCGGCCGGATCCCGCGGACATCATGAGCTCCTGGGATCTGTGCGGGATCCCCCGGCTGCCGGGCTGCCAGCGGGTGATCGGCGTGATGCTGCTGTCCACCGAGCTCGACCACGGGCGGATCGTCGTGGTGTACGGGGTGGTGTCGCGGCCGCCCTGGTACGGCACCGGGACGGCGCTGATCACCGCGCTGGCCGGTTCGGCCTGCACGGTCGTGCTGTTCTGCGCGGGCACCTGGTTCATCGTCGGCTCGGCGCTGCGGCCCGTGGAGTCGATCCGCCGTGAGATGGCCGTGATCACCGCGACCAACCTGCAGCGCCGGGTCCCCGTGCCGGTGCCGCCCGACGAGATCCGGGCGCTGGCCGGCACCGTGAACGACACGCTCGAACGGCTGGAGGACGCCCTGGCCAGGAGCCGTCAGTTCACCTCCGACGTCTCCCACGACCTGCGCAGCCCGATCGCCGCGATGCGCCTGTCGGTCGAGGAGACCCTGATGTACCCCGACGACACCGACTGGCCGTGCACCGCCGCCAAGCTGCTCAACGATCTGGAACGGCTCGAGGACCTGGTCACCGAGCTGCTGATCCTGTCCCGGCTCGACAACCGCACTGAGCTGGAGATGGTGCGCCGCGACCTGTCGACGCTGGTCGAGACGGAGCTCGCCGCACGGACCCGCGGCAAGCAGATCAAGACGGACCTCGCCCCGCACGCCTGGGTGGAGCTGGACCGCCTGCGCATGGCCCGCCTGGTGACGAACCTGCTCGACAACGCCGAACGGCACGCCGTCACGACCATCGTCGTGAAGGTCTCGCTGGACGGCGACGAGGTCGTCCTGGAGGTCTGCGACGACGGCGGGGGAGTCCGCCCGCAGGACCGCGAGAAGATCTTCGAACGTTTCGTCCGTCTCAAGGAGTCCCGCGACCGCGACCCTGGCGGCACCGGCCTCGGCCTTCCCATCGCCCTGGAGACGGCCCGCGCCCACGGCGGCACCCTCACCGTCGAGGACAGCGAACGTGGCGCCCGCTTCGTCCTGCGCCTGCCCCGGAAATGATAAAGCGGCGCTGGGAGGATACGGGGGCAACCCTCCCAGCGCCGCACATCGGTGTTCCGACGGGGGCCCGGAACACCGGCACGGGCGCCCCGACGGGGGACCGGAGCGCCAGGTACAAATCGTACACCGAAACCCCCCGGGGTTAGTCAAGAGATAGTCACGTGCCACTTTGCGGATCTGCGGCGGGCAGGGCCCGCTGGGCCGGTGCGGAGGGGGGCGGAGTGGTGTCGTGGAGGCTGGGGAGCCGGGTGGGACGGCGGCCGCCGTTGGCGAGGATGACGCTGACGTACGGCAGGAAGATCGCGCCTGCCAGCAGCAGCGCCATCACCTGCGGCGGGGTGTGGCCGTAGAGCGCCACGGCCAGGATCAGGCAGGCCATCCGGATCCCCATGGAGATCAGATAGCGGCGCTGGCGTCCTGACACGTCTTCCGACATGGGGACGGCTGCGGTGGTGACGTTGTAGACGGTGGCCTGCTTGCGGCGCGGTAGTGCCCTCACCCCTCCACGTTACGCCCGGCGGAGCTGGGTAGGGGAGGGGGTATCGGCTCAAGCGAAGGGGGAACGATCATGGGTGATCGCGTGTACCGGGTGACGGAGATCGTCGGCACGTCGTCCGAGGGGATCGAGGCGGCGATCAAGAACGGGGTGAAGCGGGCCTCGGCGACGCTGCGCAACCTCGACTGGTTCGAGGCTACCGAGGTCAGAGGGCATATCGAGGACGGCGAGATCGCCCACTTCCAGGTCACCCTGAAAGTGGGCTTCCGCCTCGAAGACCCCGCGGATCTCTGAGTGGATCTCTCTGCAGGGGATCTCTAGGACGCCTGGCTGACGGTCGACATGTTGAAGTCGGCGACCCGGACCGGCGGCATGGCCGTCCGGGTGAAGTAGTCCGACCACTCACGCGGTAGCGTCCGTGCCGTTTGTCCGATTTCGGTCAGGCGGGACAGCAACCCGACCGGGCTCTCGTTGAACCGGAAGTTGTTGACCTCTCCGACGACCTCGCCGTTCTCGATCAGGTACACCCCGTCACGGGTGAGCCCGGTGAGGAGCAGGTTCTGCGGGTCGACCTCGCGGATGTACCACAGACACGTCAGCAGGAGCCCGCGCTCGGTGTTCGCGACCATCTCCTCGAGGGTGGCGCCGCCGGGCGCGCCCTCCATGAGCAGGTTGTCGACGCCGGGCGTGACGGGCTGCCCGGTGAGCGCGGCCGAGAACCGGGTCTGCATGAGGGCGGCGACCTTGCCGTCGGCGACCCAGTCGGTGGCCGGCAGGCCCAGCCCGTTGTCGAACACTGAGGAGTCGCGGCCGGAGGCGTGCGCGATCACGTAGGGCGCGCACTCCAGACCGGCCGCCGCCGGGTCGCTGTACAGGCGCAGGGGCTGCGGGGACAACTCGCTGCCCACCGGGTGGGAGGAGAAGACGGTGCGGCCCTCGTGGGCGTCCCTGGCTCCGGCCGTCCAGTACATGTAGATCATGAGGTCGGCGACCGCGGACGGCGGCAGCAGGGTCTCGTACCGGCCGGCGGGCAGGTCGATCCGGCGCTTGCCCCACTCCAGCCGCCGGGTGAGTTCGGCGGCCAGCCCGGGGACGTCCACGTCGGTGAAGTCGCCGGTGCCGGTGCCGACCCACGCGGAGCTGGAGTCGTTCTTGGCGTTGATCTCGACCTTGCCGGTGGGCTGGTCGTGGCGGAGCCGCAGCCCGCTGGAGCTGCCCAGGAAGCTGGAGGTCAGCTCGTGGTGGGCGAACCCGTAGAGCCGGCGGCCCGCGGCGGCGGCCTCTTCGAACTGGGCGCCGAGCGCGGGCGCGAAGGTCGAGAAGACCGAGATGTCGGTGACGGCGGGGTCGGCGTCCCAGTCGGACGCCGGGGCCGTCCCGGTGATCAGCGGGGCGGCGTCTTCGGCGGGTTTGCCCGCGCGGGCGATCTCCTCGGCGGCCGCGACCAGGTCGGCGATCCCGTCGGCCCCCACCCCCGCCCGGGACACGACGCCGACGGCGCCGTCCTGGATCGCGATCACGGTCAGCCGCCGGGACCGGGACACCCCGTTGGTGGTGAGCGTGTTCCCCGCCCACCGCAGGTTCGCGCCGCTCGACTCGTCGGCGATCACGATGCAGTCGCTGGTCGTGGAGAGGCTGAGCGCCTGTTCCACCGCGTCCTGGGGCCTCACTTGCCCGCCTCCTTGACAGCGTTCAGGATGTTGACGCCGCGGAACAGCGCCGAGGGCGCGCCGTGGCTGACCGGGGCGACCTGGCCCGGCTGGCCCTTGCCGCAGTTGAAGGCGCCGCCCAGCACCCAGGTCTGAGGGCCGCCGACGGCCTCCATCGAGTTCCAGAAGTCGGTGGTGGTCGCCTGGTAGGCGACGTCCCGCAGCTGGCCGTCCAGCCGCCCATTGGTGATCTTGAAGAAGCGCTGGCCGGTGAACTGGAAGTTGTAGCGCTGCATGTCGATCGACCACGACTTGTCGCCGACGATGTAGATCCCGTCGTCGACCCGGGAGATCAGCTCCTCGGTGGAGGGGCCGTCCTCGGCGGGCGCGAGCGACACGTTGGCCATCCGCTGGAGCGGCATGTTGCCGGGGGAGTCGGCGAACGCGCAGCCGTTGGAGCGGGCCTGCCCGGTGAGCTGGGCGATCCGCCGGTCGGTCTGGTAGCCGGTGAACAGGCCCTCGGTGACGATGTCCCACTGCTGGGTCGCGACGCCGTCGTCGTCGAAGCCGATCGTGGACAGGCCGTGCGGGACGGTCCGGTCGCCCGTGATGTTCATGATCTTGGAGCCGTACTGCATCTTGCCGAGCTTGTCGGGGGTGGCGAAGGAGGTGCCCGCGTAGGCGGCCTCGTAGCCGAGCGCCCGGTCCAGCTCCGTGGCGTGGCCGATCGACTCGTGGATCGTCAGCCACAGGTTGGACGGGTCGACGACCACGTCGTACACCCCGGCCTCGACCGACGGCGCCGCCAGCTTCTCCTCCAGCAGCCCGGGGATCTCGGCGAGCTCGGCGTCGAAGTCCCAGCCGGTGCCGGTCAGGTACTCCCAGCCGCGTCCGACGGGCGGCGCGATGGTGCGCATGGTGTCGAACGCGCCGTCCTTGATCCGGACGGCCGTGAGCTGCGGGTGCACGCGGACCCGCTGCTGGTTGGTGACCGTGCCGTCGGCGGAGGCGAAGAACTTGTTCTCCTTCACCTGGAGCAGCGAGGCGTCGACGTGGTCGACGCCGGCGTCCAGCAGCCGCCGCGACCAGTCGGCCAGCAGTTCGATCTTGGTGCTGGTGGGGACGGTGAACGGGTCGATCTCATAAGCGGAGATCCACACCTGCTCGCCGTGGGAGGGTTCGGGGGCCAGCTCGATGGCCTCCCGGTTGATCGCCTTGGCGACCTTCGCGACGGCGACGGCCTGCTCCGCGACGGCGGCGGCCGCCTCGACGGTCAGGTCGATCCCGGCGGCGAACCCCCAGGTGCCGTCCTTGACGACACGGACGGCCAGCCCGATGTCGTCGGCGTCCAGCGTGGTCTCGGGGGAGCCGTCCTTGAGGCGGAGGGTCTGGCTGCGGATGCGTTCCAGCCGGAAGTCGACGTGTTCGACCCCCAGCTCCTGGGCTCGGGTCAGCGCGGCGTCGGCGAGCGCCCGCAGCGGCAACGCGGCGAATGCCGGATCGATCTCATGCATCTGAAGAACCTATCTCAGCACAAAGATCAGGCCCGGATCTTGTTGTTCTCGGCATCTCGCCGCCGCCGGGCCGACCGGTAGCCTCGTGCCGCAATGTGATGTGAGCTACTCGTTCCGGTCCACTCGTACTTTTCGGAGGTTGGCGCATGACGCGCTCTGTCCTGGTCACCGGCGGCAATCGCGGTATCGGCCTCGCGATCGCCCGTGAGCTGCAGGCGGCGGGCGACGCCGTGGCGATCACCTACCGGTCGGGTGAGCCGCCGGAGGGCTTCTTCGCCGTCCAGTGCGACGTGACCAGCATGGAGGAGGTCGACGCGGCCTTCGCGAAGATCGAGGCCGAGCAGGGCCCCGTCCAGGTGGTCGTCGCCAACGCGGGCGTCACCAAGGACACGCTGCTCGCGCTGATGAGCGAGGAGACCTTCACCTCGGTCCTCGACACCAACCTGACGGGCTCCTTCCGGGTGGCCAAGCGGGCGGTGAAGGGCATGATGAAGCTCCGCACCGGCCGGATCATCCTGATCTCCTCGGTGGTGGGCCTGTCGGGCTCGGGCGGGCAGGCGAACTACGCGGCGTCCAAGTCGGGCATGGTCGGCCTCGCCCGGTCGCTGGCCCGCGAGCTGGGGTCGCGGAACATCACCGCGAACGTCGTGGCGCCCGGTTTCGTCAACACCGACATGACGGCGGGGCTCGACGAGAAGCTCCAGGACATGATCAAGCAGAACATCCCGCTGAAGCGGCAGGCCGAGCCGGAGGAGATCGCCAAGGCGGTCCGCTTCCTGGCCAGCGACGACGCGGCGTACATCACCGGGGCCGTGCTCCCGGTCGACGGCGGACTTGGAATGGGACACTAATGGGCATTCTCGAAGGCAAGAACATCCTCGTGACGGGCGTCCTCACCGACGCCTCGATCGCCTTCCAGGTCGCGAAGATCGCGCAGGAGCAGGGCGCGAACGTCGTCCTGTCGGCGTTCCCGCGGCCGACCCTGACGCAGCGGATCGCCAAGAAGCTGCCGTCGGGCCCGGACGCCGTGCCGCTGGTCGTCGAGCTCGACGTCACCAACGAGGAGCACCTGGCCGGGCTGGAGGCGCAGCTCCGCGCCCACGGCTGGGACCGGATCGACGGGGTCGTCCACTCGATCGGGTTCGCCCCGCAGACCGCGCTGGGCGGCAACTTCCTGGCCACCAAGTGGGAGGACGTCGCGACCGCCGTCGAGATCTCGGCGTTCTCGCTGAAGTCGCTGACGATGGCGTGCCTGCCGATGATGAAGGAGGGCGGCTCGGTCGTCGGCCTCACCTTCGACGCGCGCGCCGCGTGGCCGGTCTACGACTGGATGGGCGTCGCCAAGGCGGGCCTGGAGTCCTGCAACCGGTACCTGGCCCGCTACCTGGGCCCGCAGGGCATCCGGTTCAACCTGGTCGCGGCGGGACCGATCCGGACGATGGCCGCCAAGTCGATCCCCGGGTTCGAGGGCATCACCGACGGCTGGTCGAAGTCGGCGCCGCTCGGCTGGGACATCACCGACGTGGTCCCGACGGCGAAGGCGACCGTCGCGCTGCTGTCGGACTGGTTCCCGGCCACCACCGCCGAGATCATCCACGTCGACGGCGGCGTCCACGCGATGGGCGGCCAGTTCGACCAGTAGCACCCGAACAGCACGAAGGGGCCCCGGCGAGGGCCCCTTCGCGTTGTCTAGGCGCGGCGGCGGAGGCGTGCGCCGAGCACGCTGAACTGGAGCATGACCACTCCGGTGATCGCGCCGGAGCCGATGGCGGCCCAGACCGCGGTCCGGGCGTCGCCGGTGGAGGTGACGGCCGAGACGGGCATGAGGTGCACCTCGGGCAGCGCGACGGCCTGGGCCGCCGTCTGCGGCGAGCCGGCCACCTGCGGGGTGCGCGGCAGCGCCGTGGCGGTCTCGGGCAGCTTCGTGAACGATGCGGGCGTGGTCAGCGGCACCGTGGAGTTCAGTGAGACGCGCGGCGTGCTCGGCGCGGACACCGTCCGCGGCTTGGGTTTCGGCTTGGGCTTCTTCTTGCCGGGGCCGGCGCCGTCGGGTCCGGTGTCGGGGATCTTCTGCGGCCCGGGGTCGGGGTCCTTGTCCTTGGTCAGGTCGTCGATCTTCTTCTTGAAGTCCTCGGCGTTGTTCTCGGCCTGGCAGACGATGTTGTTCCAGGTCGTGACCGGGTCGGTTCCCTTGGGGCAGGTCTTCTTGGGCTTGTCCGCGCGGGGCAGCGCCACGGCGGGCGCGGCGGCCCCGAACACCAGCAGGACGCCCGCCGAGACGGCGAGTGAGGTGCGGCCGAGCCGGTGGAAACGCCTGGGGCGGGGGGCGCGGTGGCGGGACAATGCGGCTCCTCAGAGTCCTGGGGGGTAATTGACTCTCCGTCTTATTTAACGGATCAAGGGGGCCCAAGTCACGTCCTGCCTCCAGAATTTCGTTCTATTGGAGCAAAGAGGCCAAGCGGGTGCGCCGTCCGGGCGGGGTGTCGCGGCTGATCGCCTCGGCGAGCGCGGGGCCCGCGGCCGTCACGATCGACAGGTGGCGGCGGGCGCGGGTGAACGCGGTGAGGGCGAGGGGGCGGGTCAGGGCGTCGGCGGTGGGGAACACCGCGATGACG
>NZ_BAAGZI010000276.1:0-8152 GCF_054778695.1 Actinocorallia lasiicapitis | reverse complement strand
TGGCGGACGGGTCGGACGATCCGGCGGCGGCCAGCACGACGGCCGTGTCGGACGCCGGCCCGGCGTCCACTTCGGCGAGCCGCCGTTCGAGGGCGTCGAGCAGCAGCGGATGCGGCCCGAGGGTCCCGGCGACGCGCACCGAGAGCCGGGGCGACCGGCGACGGGCCGTCGCCAGCACCCCCGGCAGATCGATCTTGCTGTGGTAGGCGGCGGTCAGCAGCAGCGGCAGCACGACAGCGGAGTCGAGCCCGGACAGCGCCTGGACGGGGCTGGGCGCCGCGTGGTCGAGGAACGCCGTCCTGACGTCGAGCCCCCGTTCCCGCACCAGGTCGAGAAGGTTCTCCACCGTCGCCGCGGCACGCGGATCACGGGATCCGTGCGCCACCGCGACGAGCGGAGCTAGATGTGGATGCCGCACTCGACCTTGCCCAGTCCGGCCCAGCGGCCGCTGCGCGGGTCCTCACCGGGGGCGACCCGTGCGGTGCACGGCTCGCAGCCGATCGAGGGGTAGCCGTCGTAGTGCAGCGGGTTGATCAGGATGCCGTTGTCCTCGATGTAGTTGTCCATCTCGGATTCGGTCCAGTGCAGGATCGGGTTGACCTTGACCATCTGGCGCTTGCGGTCCCATTCGACGACCTTCATCGCCTTGCGGGAGCGGGTCTCGTCGGCGCGGACGCCGGTGAACCACGCCATGTAGCCCTCCAGCGCCCTGCCCAGCGGCTCGACCTTGCGCAGGTGGCAGCAGAGATCCGGGTTGCGGCCGTACAGCCGCGGACCCAGATCCCGGTCCTGCTCCGCGACGGTGCGCGAAGGCTGGACATTGATCACGTTGACCGGGTAGACGGCCTCGACGGCGTCGCGGGTTCCGATCGTCTCGGCGAAGTGGTAGCCGGTGTCGACGAACAGCACGTCGATCCCGGGCTTCACCTTGGAGACCAGGTGGATCAGCGCCGCGTCCGACATCGACGAGGTCAGGCAGATCCGGTCTCCGAACGTCGCCGAAGCCCAACGGATGATCTCCAGTGGGGTGGCGTTCTCCAGGGCGGAGGCGGCCGAGTCGACGATGTCCTCAAGAGACAAGGACGGTCTGGCGTAGCTCTCGATCAGTGCGGTCACTGGGGGGCTCCAATCCCGAGGAAATTCACGCGGAACTTGCGGGCACAGGCCCGGCAGTGCCAGGTCCCGTCCCCCTCGTAGGGGAAGAGGTCTTCTTCGCCGCAGTACGGGCAGTAGAACGGAACCGCGCGCTCGCTCATCGCGTGATCCCTGCTACTGAAGGTCTGCGTCGTCGGCGCGCGCGACCCAGGCGGCGAAGGTCTCGCCGTCGGAACGCTGCGCCTCGAACTTGAGGACCACACGCTCGACGTAGTCCGTCAGCTCGGCGGACGTGGTCTTGAGACCGCGCACCTTCTTGCCGAACGTCTGGCCGAGCTGGCCGCCGAGATGGATCTGGAAGCCCTCGACCTGGTTGCCCTGGTCGTCGAGGACGAGCTGCCCCTTGAGACCGATGTCGGCGACCTGGATCCGGGCGCAGGCGTTCGGGCAGCCGTTGACGTTGATCGTCAGCGGCTGGTCGAAGGTCGGCAGCCGCTGCTCCAGCTCGTCGATCATGGACGCGGCCCGCGCCTTGGTCTCGACGATCGCCAGCTTGCAGTACTCGATGCCGGTGCAGGCCATGGTCTGCCGGCGGAACACCGACGGGCGGACCTTGAGGTCGATGGCCTCCAGCTCGTCGGCCAGGCCCTCGGTCCGGTCGAGCGGGATGTCGAGGATGACCATCTTCTGCTCGGCCGTCGTGCGGATCCGGTCGGATCCGTACTTCTCGGCCAGGTCGGCGATCTTGTGCAGGATGTCGCCGTTGACCCGGCCGACCTTCGGGGCGAACCCGACGTAGAAGTTGCCGTCCTTCTGCGGGCGGATGCCCACGTGGTCGCGCTGCCCGACGGGCGCGGCCGGCGCGGGGCCGTCCGGCAGGGAGAAGCCCAGGTACTCCTTCTCCAGCACCTCCCGGAACTTCTCAGGTCCCCAGTCGGCCATCAGGAACTTGATCCGGGCGCGGTGCCGCAGCCGCCGGTACCCGTAGTCGCGGAAGATCGAGATGCAGCCCTTCCACACCTCGTGGACCTGCTCGGGCCGGATGAAGACCCCCAGGTGCTTGGCGAACATCGGGTTGGTCGACAGGCCGCCGCCGACGAACACCTGGTAGCCGTGCTCCCCGTCCTCGTTGACCACGCCGACCATCGCCACGTCGTTGATCTCGTGGACGGTGCAGTGCGACGCGCAACCGGAGAACGCCGACTTCCACTTGCGCGGCAGGTTCGAGAACTCCTTGGTCCCGATGTACCGCTGGTGGACGTCGTGGATCTGCGGGGTGGCGTCGAGGATCTCGTCCTCGGCGACCCCGGCCAGCGGACAGCCGATGATCACTCGCGGGGTGTCGCCGCAGGCTTCCATCGTGTCCAGGCCGACGGCCTCCAGCGCGTCCCAGATCGCCGGGACGTCCTCGATGGCGATCCAGTGGTACTGGATGTTCTGCCGGTCGGTGACGTCCGCGGTGCCCCGGGCGTACTTGTTGGAGATGTCGGCGAGGGTGCGGAGCTGCGCGACGGAGAGCTGGCCGCCGTCGATGCGCACCCGCATCATGAAGAAGCGGTCGTCGAGCTCCTCGTCCTCGAGGACGGCGGTCTTGCCGCCGTCGATCCCGGCCTTGCGCTGGGTGTACAGGCCGTACCAGCGCATCCGGCCGCGGAGGTCGGCCGGGTCGATCGAGTCGAAACCGGCTTTGGAGTAGATCTCGACGATGCGGCGGCCCACGTTCAGACCGTCGTCGTTCTTCTTGTTCTCTTCGTTCTTGTTGAGCGGTTCGCGGTAACCGAGGGCCCACTGGCCCTCTCCACGCTTACTACGGGGTGGCACGGCGCGCAGTCCTCCAGGACTCAAAATCTGATGGAGGGCAGGCGTGACGAAGCGGCTGTGAACGTGAGGAAACGGAACGCCGTCATCGCCACGCGCCCGGGAAAACGTCGGGGCGTGGTCAGGGCGTTACCGACAGATGGCGCTGCGTACCCGGAGGAAGTCCACGTGCCGGCGCTTGGCCAGCATCGTGTCGAGGGCAGCAGTCATGCTCTGACTTTGACATGCGGTGGTCGCGCTTGTCCAGCGACGTCCGCATCCTGGACAGGCCATGATCACCCCTGCCTGACCCAGTTGAGGTCGGTTTCTTCGGGCTCTTCGGGGACATGGTGCTGACAGTCGCACCACGTGCCGCCACGGCATTCCGCGTGGTGGCGGTCTCGGCACGCAAGGCAGATCATGACTTATTGTGACCTACTGTTACACGTGCCCCGAACCCAGGGGGTGTGGCCGACATCATATCCAGTGGCGGCGCGCGGAAGGTGATCTACCGAGTTGGGGCGAGGCGACATGATCCGGACGGGCAAGGCCGTACCGTGGTCTCCGTGACGACCGCAGCACCGCAGGTCGCGGACGCTCCGCAGACCCCGACGCAGACCCGCCTGGTGGCGATGCTGCGCGCGCTCTGGGCCCTCACCAAGGGCACGGCCATCACCGGCTTCAAGTACCGGATCACCGGACTGGCCGCCGAGGCCGCCTTCTGGGCGCTGCTCTCGCTGCCGCCGCTGATCCTCGGGCTGATCTCCAGCGCGGGCTATCTGCGCGGGGCGTTCGGCCAGGCGACCGTCGACGAGCTGAGCGTCTGGATCACGGCCAAGGCCCACACCTTCCTCACCGACGAGGCGATCCAGAGCGTCGTCACGCCGATGATCGAGGAGGTGCTGCGCAAACGGCACATCGAGATCCTGTCGCTGGGCTTCCTGATCTCGCTGTGGGCCGGTTCACGGGCGATGAGCGTCTATGTCGACACCATCACCATCGCCTACGGCCTGGACGGCGCCCGCGGTGTGATCCGGGCCCGGCTGAAGTCGTTCGTCCTCTATGTCGTCGGCCTGCTGACGGCCGTGATCGTCATCCCGATGCTGGTCGCGGGGCCGCATCTGGTGCGGGAGGCGATCCCCGGCAGCGCCGACTTCGTGGCGATGCTCTACTGGCCCGTCATCACGACCCTGTCGATCCTCTTCCTGTCGCTGCTCTACCACCTGAGCGTCCCGGTGCGGACGGCCTGGTGGCGCGAGATCCCCGGGGCCGCCCTGGCCCTGACGTTCTGGATCGGCGGCAGCGTGATCCTCCGCGTCTACCTCCAGAGCACCCTCGCCGACGTCTCCGCGACGGGCTCGCTGGCGGCCCCCATCGCGGTGATGGCGTGGCTGTACGTGACGGCCTTCGCGGTGCTCGTCGGCGCGTGCCTCAACGCCGAGGTGGACCGGCTCTGGCCTGCGGGGGAGACCTCGGCGGCGCGGGCGAAAGCCCAGCTCGCGTGCCAGGTAAAGAATCTGGATTAGACCCCTAAATCGGGCAAAGTTCGCGTAACCTCGCGGTCTATGAAGGCTCCCCATCCCGACTCCCGCATCCGCACGGTCACCGGTCCCGCACCCGTCTCGGCCCTGGAAGGCCGCGTGCTCGCCCATGAGCACCTGCGCGTCGACCTGCGCTGGCCGGTCGCGGTCGCGTCCGACCCGCGCCGCTGGCTGGACGAGGAGCTGCACGTCACCCGGGAGCTCACCGCGCTCCGCAAGGAGCACGGGCTCTCCGTGGTCGTCGAGCTGAGCTGTGTGGGGATGGGCCGTGACGCCTCCGCACTGGCGCGGATCAGCGCCGGCAGCCGGGTCGCGGTCGTCGCCGGGACGGGCTTCTTCTGCGAGCCGTTCCACCCGGCCGCCATCAAGGACCTGACGGTCGACCGGCTCACCGAGCGGATGCTGGCCGAGATCGGCTTCGGCATGGACGGCACCTCGGTGCTGCCCGGCGTCATCGGCGAACTGGGCACGTGGGGCGACCAGCCGACCGAGGCGGAGGAGCGCGTGCTGCGCGCCGCCGCCCAGGCGAGCCTGGAGTCGGGGCTGCCGATCGCGACCCACGGCAGGTCGGGGCTGGCCCAGCTCGAACTGCTGATGGCGATGGGCGTGCCCGCGGAGCGGGTCGCGGTCGGCGGGCAGGACTCCGTCGAGGATCCGGCCGTCCACCGCAAGATCGCCGAGACCGGCGCCTACCTCTCCTTCGGCACCCTCGCGCTGACGGGGGAGCGGGCCCTGCCCGCGATCGTGGAGCTGATCGAGGCGGGCCACACCGAGCGGCTGCTGCTGAGCGGCGGGATCTCGCGGATGGGGCAGCTCCGCCACTACGACGGCCCCGGCTACGGAGTGCTGTTCGACGGCGTCCTGCCCGCGCTGGCCGCGGCGGGGGCCGATCCGGCGGTCCTGGAGCAGATCGGCCGGCACAACCCGCTGAACTGGCTCGTCCCGGCTCGTCCCTGACGAGCAGGGCCGTGACCAGGGAGGGGGCCCTGTACCCAGGTTCGGCAGCCCGCTAACCTCCTGGCCTTGATCGGCCGCCGCGAAGACCCGTCATCCCAGGTGGAGCGGGTCTTTTCGCTTGTTAAGGGACCCTCACTAGAAGTGGTCTGGACCAGTCTGGTATGGCGGTTGGTCGAAACCGCTCCCGGACCGGGCTAGGCTGTGCTTGGGAAACGCAAACGGCCCCGCAAAAGGCTTGCGAGGCCGAATGAGTTGTGGTTGAACTCCCTGGGTACGGTCTCCGAGGATCTAGTCCATCCTCGGAAGCCACGCCACTGGTTCACCGGTGGTGCCGGGGTTACGGCAGCAGTGCTCGGCTTTGGCCGGCCGTTCGTCCGTCAGGCGGCGTTAGCGCGACGCATCCGACGACGACGCTCGGAAGCGCGCTCGTCCTCGTTCAGCCCGCCCCACGTACCGTACTTCTCGGGACGGGAGACGGCATAGTCGAGACAATCCGTGCGGACGGGGCAGCCCATACAGACCTGCTTGGCCTTGCGCTCGCGAATCTCGCGTTCGGGCTGACGTTCGCCGTCAGGGCCGAAGAAGAGCACAAGGTCTTCCCCCCGGCACGCGGCGGCGTCCTGCCAGCCCCAGCTGGGCCGCGGGAGGTTAGCCTGCCGACGTACCTGAGCCATGAAACACCCACCTCAGTTGTTTTCTGAGCAAATAAGGACATAGACGTTGTCGAACGCACGTTTGGATTTAACGTGTCGTCCTCAATTTCCAACGTCTGGAGTTGCCGCTGTGTTCCCTGTGGAAGGTAGGCTCGCGGCGCAGCATTTCCCCGAGTGGGGCCTCAAAGAGGTTACACGAGGGCGGCCTCGCTGTGAAGGGTGAGGTCCCTCATTTGGTATGTCAGGCCGGTCTCACTGCACCCGGAACCGCAGGATCCAGCGGTCTGCACCGCTTCGACCACCCCGGACCAGGTGGAATCACCCGCGGTGACGGTGGCCGTGAAAGGACCGGCTCCGGTGAGGGCTGTGACCCGCACCGCATTTACCTTCAGCATACCCGTGTGCGAGCGCACAAAGTGCTCCGCGGCCTGTGCGGCCTCCGGTAGCCCCGCCCGTCCGCGCAGGTGGTCGAGGACGACGTCCCCCCGCAGATAGGCGTTCACCGCGGTGGTGGCGCTGCCGGCGTCGAGGTTGCCGTAGTAGAGGCCGTCCGGGAAGCAGACCAGATTCGCGGCGAAACGGTCGCCGCCCACATGGCTGGTCTCCCAGACCAGATCGCCGAACTCCTTCGCCAGCCGCCGCGCGAGCGGGCCGCCCGTCTTGGCGCAGCACACGTTCCGCTTGGCGTGGGTGCAGACCAGCAGGACGGGATCCCGTGCGGGCTCCCCCCAGCCGGGACGCACCCCGAGGGCGACCTTCGCCAGATCCAGCGAGGCCAGTTCGGCGGGGTCGGTGATGACGCGGCTCTCCATCCACGGGTCGTCGACGCCTGAGTAGCCGACGTGGACCTGGAGCGGGGGAGTGGCGCGGCGTCGGCCGGCCCTGCGGATGAGCTGGGGGCGGACCCCCGCCGCCGTGGCCTCGGCCACGATCGGGATCCCCATCTCCTCGATCCGCTCGGCCCAGGGGCCGGGGTGTTCGAGGAGCAGCCAGGCACGGGCCTTGGTGGTCGCGCTGGCGAGGCAGGGGAGTTCACCGGTGTGGCTGCCCACGCAGTGGTCGCATGTTCTGTCATGTGCCATGAGTGAGCCTCCTTCCCCGGTAGGTTAGGCCACCCTAGCCTAACTTTCTTCTGCCCTGCCAGGGTTCGTGACACACCTCATACCGCTGATGATCTTTGGTCAAACAATGCGGCCACCTGCGTAAGCGCTCTTGAGCGGTCCTTTTCGACCAGACCGATACGGGTTCTGCGGTCAAGGACGTCCGCGGCGTCCAGAGCGCCCTCGTGCCGGACCGCCCAAAGGAGTTCCGCGTTGAGGAACGGAAGCCCCGCAAGCACCGGTTCCAGGAGGGTCGCGTCGTCGCGGGCGAGCGCCGCCATCTCGGCCGCCTCCGTCCCGTACCTGCGGACGAGCCGTGCGGGCGCCTCGATCCGGGCGAGGTCGGCCGCCGGGGCCGCGCCGACGAGCGGCAGGTCCTTCGTCCGGGACGGGCCGGTGTCGAGCCCGAGGGCGTCGACGGCGTCCTGCGCCATCCGGCGGTAGGTCGTGAGCTTGCCGCCGACGATCGTGACGACGCCGTCCGGCGAGGTCAGGACGGCGTGCCTGCGGGAGATGTCCGCGGTGGTGCCCTCCGCGTCGAGCAGGGGGCGCAGCCCGGCGAACGCCCCGAGCACGTCGGAGCGGCGGACCGTGGTCTCCAGGACCGTGCCGAGCAGGTCGAGCAGGAAACCGATGTCGGCCTCGGGCGCGACCGGGACGTCCGGGATGTCCTCGACGGGTTCGTCGGTCAGGCCGACGTAGATCCGGCCGTCGCCCTGCGGCAGGACGAGCGCGAACCGGCTGGTCGAGCCGGGGATGGGCACGTGCATCCCGGCCTTCGGGCCGGCGAGCTCCGCCCCGTCCAGGACGAGGTGGGTGCCCCGCGACGGCCGCAGCCGCACGCCGGGCACGAGCCCCCCGGCCCAGACCCCGGCCGCGTTGACGACCTTCCGGGCGCGGATATCGCGTTCGGCGCCGGTCAGCTCGTCGCGGACCCGCGCCCCGCTCCCGGTCACCTCCAGCGCCCGGCATCTGGTGATGATCTTGGCTCCGTGCGCGGCGGCGGTCC
>NZ_BAAGZI010000275.1:0-8179 GCF_054778695.1 Actinocorallia lasiicapitis | reverse complement strand
GTGGGCGGCCTCCAGCAGGGCGACGGCCGCGGCGAGATCGTCGTGCTGCTCGGGCGGGCCCACGGGCGCGCCGGAATCGTCGACGCGCTGGAGGACCCCGCCCCGCTCCCCCGCCAGCCCGACCACGATCCGCATCCCCACAGTCTGCCGACCGGCACCGACATTTCCGCGGTCCGGCCGCAAGACACGAACGTCAGAGGGGCACGCCGAAGATCATGCGGCCGTTCCGTTCGAACTCGGTGACGCTCCACAGCGTCCGGCGTTCCCGCCAGACCGTCAGATCCTCGGGGCCGACCGGGTAGGGACGCGCGGTCAGGGCGTCGCGTTTCCCGGCCAGGAGGGTGGCGCGGGCCGAGGAGCCGCGGGACTGGCTGAAGTACCACTTGCCGCCGGACGTCACCGCGCCCTGCACCTTCGTCACCGGCATCCGGTGCGTGTCGACGGGCAGCGCGACCCCGTCCGCGCCGGTGGCCAGGGAGCCGTCCGCCTTCAACACCCAGCGCACGACCCGTCCCATGCCGTCGGCGTCGTACTCGCCCGACACCAGCAGATGCGGTGTCTGGGTGCGGTCGATCGCGACGAACGAGAACCGCGCCGCGGTCTTGGCGGCGAGCCGCCACGAGCCGACCTGCGGCAGCGCGTGCCCGTAGCCGAGGGCGTGGAACCCGTCGGCGGCCCGGCCGACCTCGGTGTCGCCCGGGATGTTCGGGACGTCCAGGATGCGTCGCAGATCGAACACCCGGAAACCCCGGGTGGTGTCCGCGACGTACAGGAAGTCGCCGTACCAGGCGATGCCGCCCGCGTGGATCTTCAGCGCGTCGAAGTCGTCGGGCGCGGTCGGCACCACGAGCAGGACGTGCCGGTATTTCGGGCGGGTCTTGTCGGGGTCGAAGAAGCTCAGCCGGACGGCCTGCGCCGTGTCGTCGGTCTTCGATGTCTTCTTGTACCAGCTGACGAGGAACGCCTCGGGGGCGTCGGGGCCGCCGTCGGAGGAGCAGGTCAGGCCCTGCGGCTGCCACAGCGGGTCGTCCATGTCGGCGCCGTCGAAGGTGAACCAGTCGAGCGAACCGTGGGCCATGTCCCCGAACGCGTGCCGCCCGGCCCGGAATCTGGCCTTCCGGTTCGCCCCGGCCAGCACCGTCTTGACGCTCACCGCCGGCAGGTCCTTGACGAGCCGCGCGGTGTGTTCGGCGGGGTCGTCGGGACCGCGCTTCAGCGCATAGGGCTTCTCGTCCACTGCGGTCAGTTTCGCCATTGTCCGACTATGCCCGTCGAAACCATCTGATTCCAAGCGAAAGTAAAGGGGTTGGCATGAGTCGGGGCGGCTCAGGTACCCTGGTGCCGCCGCGAAGGACGCGGGATGCGAACGGAAGGAGCCGTCAGGTGAAGACAGTCGTTGTCGTGGGCCTGCCCTCGAACCCGTTCTCCCAGGCGTCCGTCTGATCCGCTGCTGAGCGCAGGCGGGGCGCCGTGTCCGAAAGGCGCCACTTCCGTTGGCAACCACTCTGTTCGACCTCGGTTTCGACGAGCTCTTCCAGCCTGAACCGGGGTTTCTTCCCGCGCGCGTGACGCGCGTGGACCGGGGCGCGTGCGACGTCCTCACCGAAGAGGGCGACCTGCGGGTCTCCTACAGCGGCGCGCTCAGGCGCGCCGCGGCGGCCGATCCGGTCGCGCTTCCCTGCGTCGGCGACTGGGTCGCCGTCAGCGCCGCGACCGGCGAACTCGCCACCGTGCTGCCGCGGCGCACCCAGATCGTCCGCGCCGGGGTGACGCCCGGGACCTCGCACGGTCAGGTCCTCGCCGCCAATGTGGACCTCGTGTACATCGCGGAACCGGCCGTGCCCGAGATCGACCTCGGCCGGATCGAACGGCTCCTCGCGCTGGCGTGGGAGTCGGGCGCCCAGCCCATCGTCGTGATCACCAAGGCGGATCTGGCGGACGTCGATCTGTCGGTCGTCGCGGAGGCCGCTCCCGGCGCGGACGTCCTGGCCGTCTCGTCGGTCACCGGCGACGGCCTTGACACAGTAAGGTTGCTGCCCGGCCAGACGGCCGTCCTGCTCGGACGGTCGGGCGCGGGCAAGTCCTCGCTGGTCAACGCGCTGGCGGGCGGGCGGTTCATGGAGACCCAGGAGATCCGCGAGGGCGACGGCCGGGGCCGGCACACCACCGTCCACCGGGAGCTCCTGCTCCTGCCCGACGGTGGAATGATCATCGACACTCCGGGGCTGCGGAGCGTCGGGCTGTACGCCGAGGAGGGCGTCGCCCAGGTCTTCAGCGACATCGAGGATCTGGCCGAGCACTGCCGGTTCGCCGACTGCGGCCACGGCGACGAACCGGACTGCGCGGTGCTCGCGGCCGTCGAGGACGGGGTCCTGCCCGAACGCCGGCTGACGTCCTGGCGGAAGCTCCAGCGGGAGGCCGCCTGGATGGCGTCCCGCACCGACGCCCGGCTCCGCGCCGAGCAGACCCGCAAGTGGAAGCTCATCCACAAGGCGATGCGCGGCCAGAACCGGCCCTAGCGAAGAGGTCCCCGCGCCCGGAGCCGGGCGCGGGGACGTCCCGTCACAGGGGCAGGAGTTCGGGGCGTTTGGCGGCCAGGCCGTCGCCCGACGACTTGCCGGTGACCCGTCGCTTCACCCACGGCGCGAGGTAGGTCCTCGCCCAGTGCAGGTCGGCGCGCTTGGCCTCCGTCCAGGTCTTGGCGGGCGGCCGCGGCCAGGGCGCGCGCCAGTCCTCACCCGTCTCGACGCCCAGCACCTCGGCGACGGCCGCCGCGAGCCGCCGGTGCCCTTCGGACGTCAGGTGCAGCCGGTCCTCGTGCCAGGCGCCGTCGTCGCAGAGCGCACGCATCGACCAGAGGTCGACGACCTTCAGGTCGAGCCGTCCGGCCATCGACCACAGGTGCGTGTTGAGCGTCGCGACCTTCCCGCGCCATTTCGCGCTGCCGCGCCCGTTCATGTTCCGCAGCGCCGGATCGAACCCGGTGAACACGACCACGTCGGCCCCGCTCCCCCGCAGCGCCTTCACCGCGTCGAAGAACCCGGCCGCGATGACGTCGGGATCGGCGCCCGGCCGCAGCATGTCGTTGCCGCCCGCGGAGATCGACACCAGATCGGCCCGCATCTCCACGGCGACGGGCACCTGCTCGGCGGCGATCTGCCCCAGCAGCTTCCCCCGCACCGCGAGGTTCGCGTACCGCACCCCGGGCCGCTCCTTGTCGAGGTGCTCCGCCACCCGGTCGGCCCACCCCCGGAACCTCCCGTCGACCCCCGGATCGTTCAGCCCCTCGCTGAAGCTGTCCCCCAACGCCACATACGACCGAATCTCGCTCACCCGATAAGCCTGCACGCTACACACAAACCTACGCGACCGTAACGTCATGTGCCGTGCGCCACAGGGGCGGTGGAGTGGCGCCGCGCGGCGGGGCGGAACCCGGTGGGAGGCTGGGTCGTTAGGAAGGCACGCCGGAGTGGCATTGAGCGATACGAAGAGGGATGACGGATATGGCGATCACGCTGACGAAGGAAGACGGGGCCGCGGACCTCAACGGGATCACGCATCTCACGGTGGGGGTGGCGTGGGACCCGTCCGCGGGGGCCAGCGGCGGGGTGCTCGGGATCGCGCGGCGCAAGAAGGGGGTCGACCTCGACCTGATCGCGGTGCTGATGCAGGGGGCCGAGCCGGTCAGGTTCGCGGGGCTCGACTCGCTCGACCCGCTCGGGAACGGGTCGGTCAAGCACTCAGGCGACGAGCAGACCGGAGCGGCCATCGGTGACGACGAGACCGTCACGGTGACGTTCGCGAACGTACCGCCGGCGATCACCGCGATCGTTTTCGTCGCGGCGGCGTTCAAGAAGGGCAGCTCGTTCGACAAGGCCAACAACGTGTCGTTCAAGGTGTACGACGCGACCGGCGGCAGCAGCGAGCAGGTCGCCGACATCTGGCCGTCGCTGCTGGGCACCGACAACGCCAACGCGATCTGTCGCGCGTTCCGCAACGGGCCGCACTGGCAGCTCCAGGTCCTCAACCGCCAGGGCAAGATCAAGCAGGGTGACCGTCAGGCCCTCATCCGGTTCGCGGTCGAATAGCCCCTTTGTGGCCCCGGCCGACGTTTGCCGCCTTTTCGCGGCGGGGTAGGCCGCCTTCATGGGGTTCTCTGCGGACGGGATCGGGGAGCGGCTGGCAGCGGACCGGGCCGGGACGGTGGAGCTGATCGCCGCGCTGGCCCGCGACTGGGACGGTGTCGTCGAGGCGGCGGCGCAGGCCAACGCCGACGACGAGCACGATCCCGAAGGGGCCACCATCGCGTTCGAGCGGTCCCGGATCGAGTCGTCGCTGGAACGGGCCAGGGCGCGCCTCGCGGACCTCGACGAGGCGCTGCGACGGCTCGAGGACGGCGCCTACGGCGTCTGCGACGTGTGCGGCGGGCCGATCGGTGACGAACGGCTCACCGCGCGCCCGGCCGCCCGCACCTGCATCGGCTGCGCCGCCAAACCCCGCCGCTGAGCCGCCGCTCAGAGGGAGTCGGGATCGTCGCCGGGGGCCCGGCGGTCGTACCCGTCACGGTCCTCGTTGAGCGCCGCGACGTCCTCGGAGACGTCACGCCGCAGCGTCGGCTCGTCAGGCGAGCCGACCTCGAACGGGCCGACCCTGCGCTCCGCGAGCACCAGCCCCACCACCAGCAGGACGACCAGGACACCGGCGAAGACCGCCACGACCAGCAGCACGAGCATCACTCCACAGCCCCCATGCCCTGGATGGTTCCCCGCCCGTGCGCGGCGACCCCGGGCGGACGGCCATCGGCGCGCAAAGCCCTGGTCAGGATCGGGACGGCCGGGTGCGGGGCGTGATCGCGCTGGGTAGGGCCTCCGCCGGAACTTCTCAGAGGGGGAAAGAGTCATGGGCGAGTGCGGTGGAGCGCGGTTCGGGTCGCGGGTGAACCTGAAGGTGCTGGCGGGCGGGGGCCTGCTGATCGGGTTCGGCGGGATGGTCGGGCTGGCGGGGATCACCCTGGCCGGGTCCGCGCTGGTGACCGGTGCGCGCCGGTGGGCGGCCGAGAGCGAAGTGCCGCCGAGCGAGATGGCGCGCCGCAAGATCGGTCAGGCGATGCACGCGGCCAGTGCGGGCCGTGCGGCCTGGCAGAAGGGGCCGAGCTCGAGCAACGGGCTGGTCGGCTCGTCCCGTCGCTGACACCGCGAACCGGGCGCGGATGCGCGCGGTCAGCGGAGCGGGATCCTGAGCTCGTCCTCGGTCGGCGGGGCGAGCTCATGGGCCAGGCAGCCCGACGCGCTGATGCAGCGGATCCGCAGCTCACCGGGGGTGACGTCGATCCGCAGGAAGCTCTTGAAGAACGGCGGCACGTCGGAGTCGGCCGTCTCGGAGAACAGCCGGTGGTACACCTTGCGCACGGGCAGCCGGAACCAGGACGTCAGCCGCCCCGCGGGCCCGGGGACGCCGAGCAGTGAGGCGATCATCCGGGCCCGCAGGCTCGGCTTGGCGTCCGCGGGACGGGACGGCGCGACCCCGATCCGCCGGGTGATCGCGGCGGCGGCCTCCGGGTAGGAGATGTCGAAGAACCGGCGCAGCCCGAACCGGCGCAGCCGCCGTCCGTAGAGCCGGCTGTAGAACACCAGCGAGTCGCCGCGCAGCGGGTAGCAGCGGAAGCTCTCCTCGGGCACCACCGTGGTCTGGTCGATGGTGTGGGTGGCGTGCATGAAGGCGCCCGAACCGCCCGCGACCAGGTACTGGACGATCTCGTCCCGTCCGTGTCTGGGCACGGCGATCGGGTAGCGCTGGTAGTTGTGGATGTCGCCGCCGATCACCGCGACGTAGTCGAACTCCCGGACGATCTCGTCGATGGTGCCGCCGCCCTCGATCGAGCCCGGTTGGTACACGTCGTCCTTGTAGATGGGTTTGCCGGTGATGAGCAGTTTGGGCCGCGGGTCGGCCGAGACCCTGCGCAGCCACTCGCCCTGGTCGCGGTCGATGTCGCCGCGGATCCCGGTGTCGATCGCGACGATCCGCAGCTCCGGACTGTCGATCATCCAGTAGGGCCCCGGCTGGACGGCCTGCTGCTCGACCGACGCCCGCAGCTTCCGCCCCTCGGCCAGCAGCTGCTCGTTCGCCGGTTCCGGCCGCCGCCACAGCCGGCTGGCCAGGAAGCCGATCCGCCCCTTCCACCAGTCGCCGGGCGAACCGTCGCCCTGGCGGTCGCAGAAGATCCGCATGAACCCTTCGAGCCCGTCGTACCAGTCGTGGTTGCCGGGGATCGCGTAGATGGGCTTGAGGTAGTCCTTGTAGGGCTTGAAGAACTTCTGTGGGTAGTCGTTGACGCTGCCGATCGGGTAGATCACATCGCTGGCGATCACCGCGAAGTCGGTGTCCTGCCCGACCTTCAGCATTCCGGGGACGACCGCGTACTGCGACTGGTCGCCCTCGCCGGGGTCGCCGAGCAGGAGGAAGGAGAAGGCCGCGTCCGGCTCGGTCCGCAGCAGCATGTCGCCGGGGGTGCCGACCCAGCGGCGGCGGATGTCGTCGACGGGGTCGCCGAACCGTTTGGCGATCACGTCGTTGCGCGACCGCCACAGCACCGACGGCCGCAGCCAGGACAGGGCGCGCTCGGGGCCGAGCTCACGGTAGCGGCCGTCCTCCTGGCAGCCCCAGCCGGCGCTCTCCGCCGACTGGCGTGAGTTTCGGGGAGAAGTCACGCCCCAAGGTCATCATGGGTGGAGTGCCCGGGGCAAGGGGCTACGGGCGGGGATGTCGGTACTGGCCCGTCAACGGGATGTCCTCGACCGGCGCCGAAGGGACGGTGTCCCGCGGCTCCGCCGGCTGGGGCACCGCGTGCCGTCTGCCGCGCGGCTGCTGCGGCAGCCCCTGCGCGAGCGCCTCGATGAACCCCGCGATCTCGGCGGCGGCGAGCCGGAAGGTCGCGGTGCAGGTGCCCTGGTTCCACAGGCTCAGCACCATGACGTCGGCGTCGGGGTGCCAGCTCAGCCGCATGGCCCGCTGGTCGCCGCGGGCGTCGAAGAAGACCTCACCGGTCCTGGGCAGGGGTGTCGCACTGGACATGCCGACCATGATGTCGCTGGTCAGAGCCCGTGTCCACCCCTATCCGGACGCCGCTCAGGACTCCCCGAACGGCCGATCGGACGGCACGACCTCACGACCCAGCGGCATCAGCGAGATCGGAATCATCTTGAGGTTCGCCCAGCCGAACGGGATCCCGATGATCGAAACGAACAGCGGAAGGCTCGTCACGAGGTGCCCGAGCGCCAGCCACCAGCCCGCGACGATCACCCAGATGACGTTCCCGAGGCAGGACGGCGCCCCTGCCCCCGGCTTCTCGACGGTCGTCCGCCCGAACGGCCACAGGACGTAGCCGGCGATCCGGAAGGAGGCGATCCCGAAGGGGATCGTCACGATGAGAAGGCAGCAGACGATCCCCGCCAGGACGTAGCCGAGGAACAGCCAGATCCCGGAGAACAGCAGCCACAGGACGTTCAGCACGAAACTGATCACCTTCATGCGGCCCAGCTTACGGGCGGATCACCCGCAGGGCTCGAGGCAGGACCTCCACTTCGACGGGAAGGCGGCCCGGGAGCTCTCCGTCGCAGCCGTACGGCAGGTCGCGGGTCGCCTCGATCCTGACCTTCTCGGCCCTGACCACCTCGACCTCGGGCCGGGACACGTGCGCGCCGGTCTCCAGCTCCTGCATGACGGTCAGGAAACGCCGGCGGGACGCCTCCCGGATGATCACGACGTCGAGGAGCCCGTCGTCGACGACCGCGCCGGGCGCGATCAGCCGGCCGAAGCCGTAGTAGCCGGAGTTGGCCGCGACCACGGTGTAGGCGCGGCGCTCGAGGACCTCGCCGTCGATCGTCACGGTGTAGCCGGTGGACCGCCAGCCCGCGAACGCCCGGACGGCGCCCCAGGTGTAGGAGGCCTTGCCGCGCAGCAGCCGCGTCCGGTTGGCGTAGAGGTTGGCGACGGCGTCGAGCCCGGCGTAGACGCTGCCGAGCGCGGGTTCGCCGTTCACCGACAGCACGTCGACGGGGGTGGCCTCGCCGTGCAGCAGCAGCTCGGCCAGGTCGTCGACGGCCGTGCGCAGGCCGAGCTGGCGGGCGAAGTCGTTGCCGCGCCCGGCCGGGACGATCCCGTACTCGGCGTCGGTGCCGGC
>NZ_BAAGZI010000274.1:0-8240 GCF_054778695.1 Actinocorallia lasiicapitis | reverse complement strand
CGCCGCCGCCAGCTCGACGGTCCTGGGCGACGGCAGCCGCCGCGACCGGCGCGGCACCCGCAGCCCCGCCATCGGGACGTTCCTGGTCAGCCCGGTCACCGCGTGCAGCTCGTCCTCCTTGGCGCGCAGCACGAGCAGCAGGACGCTCGCCCAGGTCAGCGCCAGAAAAACCGACGCGGCGGGCAGCGGCAGGAGCAGCAGCGCCGCCGACTGGCAGACCGTGAACAGCCCCGCCCGCCCGAACCCGGCGACGCCCAGCAGCCGTCCGAGACCCGTTCTGCCGCGCGCCGCGAAATGGGCGGCGGGCAGCACGGCCGCGAAGAGCCACGGCTCGCCGGTCAGCGCCGCCGCGTAAGGCAGGACGCAGCTCAGCAGCAGGATCACCTGGTCTCCGCGGCTTCGGCGGCGCGCGGCTGCCCCGGCACCTCCGGCCGGCGGACGTCGACGACCTGGCCGGTCAGATCGGACAGCAGCACGTCGAGCGCGGTCAGCGCGACCGTACGGGACGGCAGCAGGCTGCCCGCCGGTTCCGCGCCGAACGCCTGCTCGCGCATCGGGGTCGCGGTCCGCTCGGGGTTCACGCAGTTGACCCGGACGCCCGCCTGCGCCCACTCCTCGGCCAGCGCCTGCGTCAGATTGACGATCGCGGCCTTGGTCGAGGAGTAGATGCTGTAGCCGCCGCGCCCCCGCGTGTAGCTGGAGGAGGTGAAGAGCTGGAGCTGCCCCCGGGTCGCCCGCAGATACGGGTAGGACGCGCGGGCGATCGCGATCGGCGCCAGGTAGTTGACCCTGACCAGCTCGTCGATGGTGGCGTGGTCGGTCTCGGCCAGCATCCCGATCTTCAGCAGCCCGGCCGTGTTGACCACATAGTCGATCTTGCCGTCGGCGGCGTCGGCCTGCTTGAGCGCCTGCTCGACGGCCCCGGTGTCCTCGATGTTGGTGCCGGTCAGGCTACGGGAGAACGCGTGCACCGACGCCCCGTGCGACGCCGCGATCTCCGCGATGTCCGCGCCGATCCCGTACGCCCCGCCGAACACCACGAGGGTCTTGCCGCGCAGCGTGGCCCGGTCGCCCGCGGGGACGGCCTCGGTGGCGAGCTGGAACAGCTTGTCGGCCAGCGAAAGATCCACCGGGTTGGTGATCTTCATATTGGCCTCGGAGCCCTCCACCACCTTGATCGGCACCTGGGGCAGGTAGCGCAGGACCACGCTGCAGTCGTCGGTGGCGAGCACCCGGCCCGAGGTGAACCCCGGGTCGGCCAGGGCGCGCGAGTAGGCGGCGCGGATCGTGGAGCGGCGGAACCCCTGCGGGGTCTGGCCGCGGCGCAGCAGGTCACGGCGCGGCACGTCCTTGAGGATGGTCCGCTCGTACTCGTCCACCGCGATGATCGTGTCGGCCGACGGGATCGCCACGTCGACGGCCTCGTACACCTCCAGGGCCCGCACGCACTCGGTGATCGTCCGGCCGTCCAGGAACGGACGGACGGCGTCATGGAAGAGCAGATTGCACTCCTCGTCGACGGCGTTCACCGCCCGCCACGTGGTCTGGCCGCGGGTCGCGCCGCCCTCCAGCACCCGGGTGACCTTGGTGTAGCCGCCCGCCGCGACCAGCGCCCGCACCTCGTCGAGATGGCCGGGGGTCATCATCACGATGATCTCGTCGATCTCGGGGGCCTGCTGGAACACCCGGATCGTGTGCTCGATGATGGGCCGCCCCGCGATCCTGACGAGCTGTTTCGGGATGCCGAGCCCGAGTCGTTCGCCGACCCCGCCCGCCAGCACCACAGCGATGTTCCGCAGCATCAGGACCCCCACACTTCCGCGATGACCCGCTCCGCGGCGTGGCCGTCGTCATAAGGACAGAACTTGGCGGCGAAATCGAGGTACGCCTGCTTGCGGGAGCCGTCGTCGCCCGCCCGCAGCGCCTCCACGACCTCGTCCGAGGTGCGCAGCAGCGGACCGGGCGCCTCCGCCGCGAGATCGAAGTAGAAACCCCTGACCTCGTCGCGGTAGCGCTCCAGGTCATAGGGGAAAAGGAGGATCGGCTTGCCGGTGCCCGCGAAGTCGAACATGGCCGAGGAGTAGTCGGTGACCAGGACGTCGGTGACGAGGTACAGCTCCGCGATGTCCGGATAGTCGCAGACGTCGAGGACGAAGTCGTCGCGGTGCCGCCACGCCCGTCCGGTGCCCATGTGGTGGTGGGCGCGGAGCAGCAGCACATGGTCGTCGGCGAGGGCCGCGCGAGCCCGCCGCAGATCCAGCGCCAGACCGTACTGCTCGCGCTGCCTGCGGCCGACGACCAGGTCGTCCCGCCAGGTCGGCGCGTACAGCACGACCTTCTTGCCGTGCGGCAGGCCCAGCCGGTCGCGGACGTCGGCGGCCAGCAGATCCCGGTAGGGGTGGTTCAGCAGGTCGTTGCGCGGATAGCCGGTCTCCAGCACCGAACCCTCATAGCCGTAGGCGCGGCGCATGATCGGGGTGGTGAACGGGTTGGGCGAGATCAGATGGTCCCACTGCGGGACGTCCTGCTGGATCTTCGCCCAGGCGCTGTCACGCGAACCGGCCAGGGTGCGGACGTCGAAGCCGAGGGTCTTCAGCGGGGTGCCGTGCCAGGTCTGGAGGTAGGTCTGGCCGTCGCGTTTACGGAACCAGCGGGGCATCCGGTTGTTGGCGACCAGGTAGCGGGCCCGTGCGACGGCCTCGACGTGCTCGCGGCTGCCCGATCTGACCACGCGCGCGCCGTCGGGGACGGGGAACTGGGAGTCGGCCGACACCCAGACGTGGTCGAGGTCGCGGCCCTCGTCACGGAGGTGCTCGAACAGGGCGCGCGGGTTGCAGGAGTAGCGGCGGCCGTTCATCGAGTCGTAGACGACGGTGTCGCGGAGCGGCTGGGTGCGCAGCGCCGGGTAGAGCCGTTCGCGGAGCCGGGCCTGGTGGGCGGCGCCCCGCTCGTCCGGGGGGAGTGCGGGGGTGACGGTCAGGGCGAGCCGGCGCCGGCCGTGCACCCGGAACTCCTGCCCGCCGTCGACATGCGCGGCGGGGAGCCGCGCGCCCGCCCAGCGGCACTCGGGCAGGGTCCATTCGCCGCCGGTCAGCGGGAGTTCCGCGCCGAACACCGGGATCCGGCCGACGGGCAGCCGTGCGGTGAACCGGCCCTGGCGGGCTTCGAGCGGGAACAGCCGTTCCCGGCCGGTCCTGCGGTGGTGCAGGACGATCGGGCGGGCTTCGCCGCGGAGCGAGCCGGTGAGGACGAGGGCGCCGTCGGCGTCCCAGCGGGCCCCGGTCACCGTGACGGGCGCCCGGCAGAAGGTCTTCGCCACTCCGAACACGCGGGACACCTCACTCTCACTACTCGGCGCATTCACTACTCGGCGTCCCATGATGGACGCTCACGGTGACCGCCAGAGGGTTTCTTGGGAAGCCGTTTACTCTGCGTGCGCCGGTTCGAGGGAATTCGCCCGGTCTGCCGCCGCCTTGCGGGACTCCCGCCAGAACGCGTGCACGAGCTGCAGCTCGAACAGGACCAGCGCGACGGCCACCAGAACCGTCAGCGGGACGACCAGACCGGTCGCCGGGCCCACCACGAACACCGCCATCTGGAACTCGATGCCGCTGACGAACCGGCGGCGGACCCGGGAGCGCGCGCCGCGCGGCGCCGTCCGGGACGCGGGCACGAGCGGCGCGAACGAGCGGCGCGCCTTGCCGATCTGCTGGCCGTTCAGGTACCGGAACACGTCGACGAGCACGACACCCGCCGCGAACAGCAGGTAGCCGGGGTCGCCGGTGGCGCGGTAGAGGCCGTAGCCGAGGGCCGACGCGCACAGCACGGTCCTGATCCGGTCGAGGATGTAGTCGAGCCACTCCCCGAACGGGCTGCCGAGCCCTTTGAGGCGGGCGAGTTTCCCGTCGACGCAGTCGAACAGGAAGCACAGGTAGGACAGGGCGGCGCCGGGCAGCATCCGTCCGGTGGCGAAGCACACGGCCGCGCCCAGCCCGAGGGCGAAGGCGACGGCCGTGATCGCGCCCGGGGTGAGCCGGGTGCGGTTGGCGACGGCGCGGGTCAGGGGGACTGCCAGAGGGTCCACGAGGTAGACCGTCCACCAGGAATCCTTGGGTTTCAGGGTCTCCCGGACGTCAGCCAGGGAGTAGGTCATGCCCGGCCCAGCACCCGGTCCAGGAGCGACCTGCGACGTCCGCGCGCCAGCCCGGCCAGCAGCCAGTCGTCCCCGAGCTCCTCGGGGTCGGCCCCGGCGTGCAGCAGCTCCTCGGCGAGCGTCACATACGGGTCAAGCACGAACTCCACCGGCACACCGGGCCGCCCGGCAGGCGCCTCAGGCGCACGGGGCATCGGGACTTCCCGCACAACGGTCATCGTGTTCATGCCACCCAGCATGACCACCCAGAGAGATCGGCTCGTAGCGCATCGTCACCACCAGAACATCACTTGACCTGAATTTGAGAGTGACGCTGGCTTGGGCCGTGCGGGCGTGCCGGGTGGCAGGTCGAACGTCCGGCGGGCTGATGACAGGCAAGGAACCCTGCACCGGATTTGCCAGATATGGGACGTGTTTCAGGCGTCGCCGAATAATGTGCCCTCGGGGGCTGTCCGTTACGTCGAAGAACCTGGGGGTAGGCGTGGCGCGCCTGAAGCATCTGGTCGTCATCGTGCCGGGGATTCTCGGAAGTGTGCTGCACGATCGCGACGGGACCGCCGTGTGGGGGGATCTTCGCAGCGGCGTGAAGACGGCTTGCGACCCCGAGCTGCTGGACATCGCCCGGCCGTTGCAGGCCGTCGGCCTGATGCCGACGTTGACGGTGATTCCGCCTTTCCGCGTTCCGGGATATGACCGGCTGATCAGTCAGATCCGCAATACGTTCGAAAATGTAAAGGTCGCGACCCTTTCGATGGAGAAAGGCCGGGATCCGCAAGCCAATGTGCTGCTGTTCCCTTATGACTTCCGCTGGGGAGTGGAGGCGGCTGCGGAAGTGCTGGCGGCGGAGATCCGGGACCGGCTGGGGCCGCCGGGTGAGGCGCGCCGCAAGGTGGTGGTCATCGGGCATTCGATGGGCGGGCTCGTCGCGCGGTACTGGCTGGGCCCGCTGGGCGGAGCGCCCTACTGCCGTTCGCTGATCACGGTCGGGACGCCCCATCGGGGAGCGCCCAAGGCGCTGGACTGGCTCTGGAACGGCGTCGGCACCGGCCGGATCCGCTACGGCCGCGCCACCCGGATTCTGCGCGGCTGGCCGGCCGCCTACGATCTGCTGCCGCGTTATCGAGCGGTACTCGCCGGGAAAGCGCGCACCGGGCCTTCCCTGGGCGACGATCCGGCCGCACGATATCCACGCGAACTGGACTGGCCTGACGCGACGGCCGCCCGGCACGCCGCCCGCGCCCACCAACTGCATGACGACCTCGAACGATCCTGGGCGGATCTGGCGGAAGCAGCGCCGAACGTCCTGCCGATCTTCGCTCGCGGCCATGGGACGCCGGCCCGCAGCACGCTCCTGGACGGGAGGCTGCTCGTGGCCAAGGAGGACGCGGAGTGGCTGCCGAACCAGGGCTGGCTCGGCGACGGCACCGTCCCGTCGTACTCCGCGATCCCCTGGGAGCTGGGAGGGGAGCAGACCAGGTGGCGGGCGGTCCCGGAACGTCATCTGCCGATGGCGTCCAGCCCCGCGATCGTGGAGGCGCTGCGGAACCTGTCCAGCGACTCCCTCGACCGGGTCCGCGGGGACGCCCCCGGCAGCCCCTGGCTGGGGCTCGACCTGCCGGGCACGGTGCCCGCCCGCACACCGGTGACGGTGCGGGCGCGGCTGCTCGGCACGGCGGCGGACGAACGCACGGTCTTGGAGGTCAAGCTCGCCGGGATCGGAACCCTGCGAGGCGAGCCGGTCGGCGAGGGGGTGTGGGAGGTGACGCTGCCGCCGTTGGAACCGGGGGCTCATCCGGTGAAGGTCGTCGCGCAGGCCCCGGGCGGAAATCCCGTGAGTGTGCAGGACGTCATCGGGGCGCTTGAAGAGGAGCCGGAACTGTGAGCGCGTGGCTGCGATGGTCGTCGGCGGAGGCGCCGGGGTTGCTGGCCGCCTACGTCCAGCGCGGGGTGGTCACGCGGATGCTGAGTGGCAAGATTCCCGCCGCCGGATCCGGCACACGGATCGACCGCGCGAAGGCGATCTATGAGGCTTTCGCGGGCCGTGAGATCCGGTACGCCCATGAGGATCCGGCGGGCGAGGCCGGGCGGCAGGTGATCCGCCCGCCCGACGAGGTGCTGCTGCACCATCGGTACGCGACCTGTCTCGACCTCGCCGTCACCTATGCGGGGGCCTGCCTCGACTCCGGCCTACACCCGATCATCGTGATCGCCGATCCTGAGGTTCCCGGAGGCGCCGGGCACGCGATCGTCGTCGTGTGGCTCGGCGGAGATCTGGAACGCCCGGTCTCTCCCGACTATCCGCTGGACACGACCGTCCTCGGTTCCCCTCCGCCCGAGGTGATCGACGACCTTTACCGGGGCGACGGAAGCACGGGTGAGTTTCTCGCGATCGACGTCACCGGCACGGCCCACGGATATCTGGGCGTGCCTGAGCCCATGCCGTGGGAGCGTGCTGTCTCGGCCGGGGCGGACGTCTGCGAGCGGTGGCGGCTCGGTGTGGATGTGGGCCTGTCGACAGGCGACGCCCTGCCGATGCCACGCTGGCCGGAGCAGGATCCGCTGACCCGCCCTTACCATCCTCAGAAGGTCGGCGCCGTCCGATCACTCGCCGAACTCCAGGCACGACGCGGCCGGATCCCGTTCGCCGGCCGTGACGATCTCGACCTGCTCATCGACTGGTGCGAGGCCCCCGACCCCGAGAACCGGACCAAGGTCACGATCATCCACGGAATGGGAGGAGCGGGCAAAACGCATCTGGCCGCCGAACTCGCCAAGAGGATGGCCGACGAAGGCTGGCACACCGGCTTCCTCGTCCGCAGGCCGAGCGACACCCAGCTCGATTGGCTGGGGCGGTTCGGCTCCCCGCTCCTGGTCGTCGTGGACTACGCCGAAGCCGCGAAAACCGACGAGATCACCGACCTCCTCCGGGCCGTCCGCAGCCGCACCGCCCCCACCTGCGTCGTGATGACGGCGCGGTTGATGGGCGACTGGTGGACCGAGGTCGGACGAGAGGCCGAGCGCGACGGACACGATCTCGTGGTGCTGCCCCGGCCGCTCCAGCCACTGCACCCGGACGGCCGACGGGTCTTCCGGGTCGCGGCACGCGCCTTCGCCGCCGAAGACCAGAAGGAACTGGAGTTCCCGAACGCGCCCCGCCCCGTCCAGTGGACCACTCTGGATCTCATCCTGCTCGCCTGGCTGGCCGCCGACGGCACCCGTGATCTTCCGCAGGGCCACCATGATCTCTACGAAGCGGTCCTGCACCATGAGTTCGACTACTGGCAGAACACCTACAAGGAACGTCACGGCGGGAGCACTCCTGCCAAGCTGACTCTCTGGTCGCTGGGGACATGCCTGGCGCTGCTGGCACCGACGGAGGACCGGCTGGCCGAACTCATCGAACAGGCCATCGGTGTGTCCGACCCTCTCTCCCGTGATCACCTCACCGAGCTCGTCACCGAGATGCTGCCGGCCGACCCGGAGAACGGCTCACGATCGGTCAGACCGGACCCCGTCGGCTCCCACCTCCTCGTCCGGGACCTCCGCCGCAACAGCAAGCTGATCAAAAACAGTCTCAAGGCCGCGACCACCGACGAACTCCGCAACGCCTGCGAAGCGATCTCCCGCTCAGCCCAGAACAACGCCGACCAGGCCCGAACCCTCGCAGCAGAAGCGCTGAACGAGCACAGGGGCATGTGGCGTCAGGCCCTGACCCTCGTCAGCGCCCAAAGCGGCCCATTCGTCCCCGCCCTCGAAGCCCTGGCGAGGGAAGCCGACACCCCGCTACCCCTCGCCGAGCTGGCGAGCACCATCCCCCTCGGCCACAGCGCCCTCCTCGGCCTCGCCCTGATCGCCGCACAGGCGCAGGTACCTCCCAAGACCGAATCCGGCAAGCAGGACCTACCGACTGTTGCAGCGTCACTCAACAACCTGTCCAACCGGCAGGCCGAGTCCGGTGACCGGGCGGGAGCGCTGACCAGCATCCAAGAAGCCGTCGCCGCCTACCAGGACCTGGCCCAAACAAGCCCCGCCGCCTACCTCCCCGACCTCGCCATGTCACTCAACAACCTGTCCGTTCACCAAGCCG
>NZ_BAAGZI010000273.1:0-8326 GCF_054778695.1 Actinocorallia lasiicapitis | reverse complement strand
TGCGCGCCGCCGGCGCCGACGGCCCGATGACCGCGCTGATCGGCCCCGGCGCGTGCGGCCGCTGCTACGAGGTCCCCGCCGAGATGCGGGACTCCTCGCCCGAACCGATGCGCTCCACGACGTCCTGGGGCACCCCCGCCCTCGATCTGCGCGCCGCCCTCACCGAACAGCTCACCGGGCTCGGTATCGAGGTCGAGCACGATCCGCGCTGCACCATCGAGTCGCCGGAGCTCTACTCCTACCGCCGCGACGGCGTCACCGGCCGGTTCGCCGGTCTGATCTGGCTCACCCCCTGACTACCCTGGGAACATGGGCAAAGGGGAGAAGCCGGTCTCGGGGATCTATCCGATCGGCCAGGGCGAGGCCGAGCTGGTCAGGGACGCCGACCGCGACGGCGGCTGGATGATCCTGATCAAGGGGGTTCCCCAGTCCTACGTCGACCTCGACGACCCCCGCTACCTCGACTTCGAGTACATGCGCCTGCTCGGCGACATCGTCGACCACCTCGACCAGGGCCCGCTGGACGTCGCGCACGTCGGCGGCGCCGGCTGCACCCTGGCCCGGTACATCGCCGCCACCCGTCCGGGCTCCCGCCAGGTCGTGTTCGAGCTCGACGGCAGGCTCGTCCAGGTCGTCCGCGACCAGCTCGACCTGAAATCAGCCCGCGGCGTCAAGATCAGGATCGGTGACGGCAGGGAGGGCGTCGCCGCGCTCCCCGACGGAGCCGACGACCTGCTCGTCCTCGACGCGTTCTCCGGCGCCGAGATGCCCGTCGCCCTCGCCACCGCCGAGTTCCTCGCCGACACGGCCCGCGTGCTCCGCCCCGACGGCGTCCTGCTGGTGAACGTCGCCGACGGCGGCCGGCTCGCGTTCGCCCGCCGGCTCGTCGCGACCCTCCGCTCGGTCTTCCCGCAGACGCTGATGATGGCCGAGCCCGGTGTGCTGCGCGGCCGCCGCTTCGGCAACCTGGTGCTGGCCGCGTCCCGCACGGAACTGCCGATCGCCTCGCTGACCAGGATCAGCGCCGGGAAACCGATCCCGGCCCGCTGCATGGACGGCGACGACCTCGCCCGCTTCGCCTCCGGCCACGCCGTGATCCGCGACGGCGACGAAGTCGTTCCCCCCGCGCCGCCGTCCTCCGTCTTCGCCTGACCGGCCCGGCCCGGCGTCAGCCGCTGACGTCCACCCAGTGGTGGATCGGGTCGTGGATGAAGTAGCGCCCGAACGTCTCCACCGTGAACGAGGCGCCGTCGCTGCGCCGTCCCGTCCGCTTCCACTGCTCGCCCTGGACGGCGGCGAACTTCGCGGCCAGCGCCTCGGCCGCCGCGACGATCTCCGCGGCGACGGTCCGCGGGTCCTGCTCGTTGTACTTCTCGGTGACGGCCGTCTCGTCCTGGTCCCAGTTGGGGTAGGCGGGGTCGTCCTGCGTGAGCATCAGCCCCAGCCGGAAGTCGTAGATCCGGATGCAGTCGCGGACGTGCGCCGCGTACTCCAGCGGCGACCACTTCCCGGGCTCGGGCCGCACGTCGTGGGGGCCTTCGGACGTCAGCAGGGCGTGCCATTCGGCGGCGTTGCCGGTCAGCAGCTCGGGGAGCTCGGTCAGCGCGATGGACGAGGCGTCGAAACGGCATTCGGGGCACTCGCGTTCGGTGACCCAGGTCCAGTTCTTGGTGTCGGGCACGATGCCCGGTTCAGGGGTGATACTCACAGACGAATCGTACAGATTTCCTACGGTTCGCAATCCGATATATCACCCCTGACCTGGGACGATCAGGTGCCGATGACCCCGCCGTCATCCTTGACGATCACCACGGTCGCCGACCGCGGACGTCCCGCCGGAGCGAAGTCGGGCCAGTTCGACACGGCCCGCGGGTTCGCCGGAGTGGGCGCGCCCCACGCCGTCGAGGTCTCGCCCGGGTGCTGGACGTTGACGAACATCGCCCGGAAGTCGGGGGTGAAGGTCACACCCGTCACCTCCGCGCCGCGCGGCGCCGTCAGGAACCGCTTGATCTCGCGGGTGGCGGGGTCGGCGGCCAGCAGCGCGCAGTTCGCGATGTGGTCGTACCCCTTCGACGCCAGGTTCTGCGACGTGTTGGAGATGTCGGTCTCGATCCAGAGCCGGCCGTCGCCGTCGAAGCCCAGGCCGTCGGGGGAGCCGAAGATGTTGTCGGGGCCCAGGTTCGGCACCGACGGCGTGTAGGCGGGGTCGCCCGCCAGCAGGAACACGTCCCACGCGAAGGTGAGGGCGCCGTTGTCGCCGCCGGTCTCGTTCCACCGGATGATGTGGCCGTACGGGTTGGGCTTGCGCGGGTTGACCTTGCCGCCGTTGCCGACGCCGTTGGTCAGGGTCGCGTAGACCTCGCCCGTCTCGGGGTGGACGGCGATCCACTCGGGACGGTCCAGCTTGGTGGCGCCCTGCGCGTCGGCCGCCGAACGGGTGCGGATCAGGACGTCGGCCTGGTCCTTCCAGCCGTTGGCCGCGGTCAGCGCGCCCTGCCCGAACACCAGCGGCAGCCAGGCGCCGGAGCCGTCGTCGTTGAACTTCGCGACGTACAGGGTCCCCTCGTCGAGCGGGGACTTGCCCTTCTTGGTGTGGTTCTTCCAGCGCTCGGCCGAGACGAACTTGTAGATGTACTCGCCGTCCTGGTCATCGCCCGTGTAGACGACGATCCGGCCGTCGGCGGCGTCCACGAAGGTCGCGCCCTCGTGCTTGATCCGGCCGAGCGCCGTCCGCTTCACCGGCTTCGACTTCGGGTCGAACGGGTCGATCTCGACGCACCAGCCGAACCGGTTCAGCTCCTTCGGGTTCTTGACCAGGTCGAACCGCTCGTCGGCCTTGTGCCAGCCGTACCCGAACCCGGCGGCCGCGACCCCGTACCGCGCCTGCTCCGCCGACGGCTTCCACGTGGCGTCGTCGGTGCCGAAGTAGCCGTTCCAGTTCTCCTCGCAGGTCACGTAGGTGCCCCACGGGGTCGCGCCGGACGAGCAGTTGTTGAGCGTGCCGAGCGGCGCGTTGTTCGACCGCAGCTCGGGGTGGTCCACCGAGACGGGCCCGGAGAACGCGACGGGCGTGTTGCCGTGGACGCGCCGGTTGTACTTGGAGTCCTCGAGGACCCACTTGCCGCGCCGGTCCCGCACCTTGACGATGCTGACGCCGTGCCCGTGCAGGCCCTTGTCGACCTTCTCCTTGGTCATCACGGCGCTGCCGTCGGCGTAGTGCAGGACCGTGTCGATGTACTCGTGGTTCAGCACGAGCAGCCCGTGCTTGTCGCTGATCGGGAACAGGTGCATCCCGTCGTGGTGGGCGCCGATCTGCTCGGCCTGCTCGGCGGCCGTGTTGGTGCCGTCCTGCTTGAAGGCGGGCCCGCCCTCGTGGATCGGCGTGCCCCAAGGAATGATCACCTGGGTGGAGTAGCCGGCGGGGACGGTGACGGCGTCCGCGCTGCTGGTGGGGACGGCCGTGAAGCCGAGGAGCTGCTTGCCCGGCTTGCCGGGAGCGGCGACGGCCTGCCCGGCGAGCCCGCCCGCCAGGAACCCGGCGGCGCCGACGACACCCCCGGCCTTGATCAGCGACCGGCGCGACAGGACGTCCTGGAAATGCCGGTTGGCGGAGGTGTTCGAGGGGATGTCGTCGGGGTCGACGTCCACGTTGACGCGCGTCATATCTCAGTCCTTCGTCGTTCGTATGACCTTCTCCGAAGGAGCCTGTAGGCACCGGCGGAACAGCAGGCCAACCCCAGGTGAACGACCACCACCCAGCCAGTAGCCGGATGCCCCCTCCGAACATGACTTCCACCACGCCCAACCCGCCCCCGACCCCACCAGCCCGTCAGAACCCCGCCCCGGTCAGCGACTGACCGATACCGTCGATCACCCGAAACCGGCGGGTCTCGACCCCTCGGTACGAGAACCGCTCGGGTAGCGTCCAGACCATGCTGATCGGGCGCCCTGCCGAGCAGAAGCGTCTGGCTACCCTTCGCCGCACTCACCCAGCTCCTCCGCCCCGCCCTCTCCACCCTGCTTCTGTAGCTCTCGCCGTCGGCCGGGCAAACATCAAGACATCCGCTCGTCCGGACCTGGGCCTGCCAGCGGAACGGCGGTCGGCTGACAGTGCGTTCGGACAGGCCGCGCCCGGTGATAGAGCACCGAACCGGTCCCGGGTGGAGTCAGCCGCCGGGAGTCGTGGTCAGTGGCCGAGGGCCGGGACTCGCTTCGGGCAGTGCGGACCTAGAGGCGTCAGCCGTGGGGAGGCGGGCACCTGCGTCAGTCGGATGCGGCGAACCGGGGGCGGCGAAGCGGAAAAGGAAGGCGCGGATGTCGTCCGGGAGGCCGGCCCGGATACGGCGGTAGACGCGGAGGGCCTTCCGGCGATGAGCGGGCGACGAGAGAGTAGCGGCGAACCGGTTGACGACCGTCATGTACGGGGCCAATAGCAGGGCCTCGGACAGCCGATCCAGCCGCTCTGTCCGTAGGAGGGCCTGGATGTAGGCCCAGCGGACCATCGGATCGTCCGGCGCGAGAGCGAAACCCTCCTGGACGGCGTCGGGGACGGTCTCCCCGACCCCCTGTCCGCGGTCCCGGATCAGGTCCAGATCGCCGGCGGCGCGGGGTTGCACCAGATGACGAGCCATCGCGATGCGGACCTGAGAATCCTCTGGTGCGAGCTTGAAGGCGGCTGAGAAAGTACCCCTCCCTACCATCGCGCGGGCCACGGCGACGACCGCGTCAGGACGGTCGGGAGCCAGTGTGTAGGCCCGGCGGAGAGCGGCGTACCCGTCTCCTCCCGCCCGGACCAGCAGGAGGCCTTCGCGGAGAGATCGGTCGACCTCGCAGGCCACGCCGGGAAGGGGCTCGTCGAAGCGGAGCGTGCGGAGCGCTTCTCGCGCGGTCGGACGCAGCATCGGGTCCACGAGCCGCGCGCGCTCGATCAGCGCCCTGAGCGGCGGAGCGTCGTGGTAGAGCGGCTGGGGCCCGAAATCGGCGATGGTCGGCAAGTCGTCGCGCGACTCCGTGTCCTCGGCGTGATGCCTGCCCGTCGCCGCGAATTCCACGACAGCCGACCAACTCCACATATCGCTGGCGTGTGTGGCGAGCCCCCCTGCGAGCTGTTCGGGCGACATATAGCCGGGAGTGCCGCAGACCCCCGGTGCGATGGTCCACCACCGGCCGGATATTCCGAAATCAACGACCCTAGGTCCTTCGCTCGTCATGACGATGTTCGCGGGTTTCAGATCCCGATGGACGAGTCCCGCGTCCGCGATGGCGACCAGGACCTCAAGAAGGCCGGCCGCGAACTGCTGGAGTTCGTGGCCCCGCAGCGCCCCGTGCTGGTAGACCAGTGTGTCGAGCGACGGCCCGTCCAGCAGCGCGCTGACCAGATAGGGCGCGGCATCTCGGTCGAACCTTTGGTCCAGCAGTTCGGCCGTGTACTCCGGCGCCACCCGCGAGGCGTTGCGGGCCTCGCGCATCAGCAGGTCCGCACATTTGCTCGACGCGTACTTGAGCACCTTCACCGCGACACGTCGGCCGTTCGGGTCCTCCGCCAGGAAGACCACGCCAAAGGAGCCTTCACCGAGGCGTCCGAGCAGCGTGTACTCGCCGATGCCCCTTGGGTCGCGATCATGAAGCGGCCGGATATGACCTGGCAGCTCGGTCAATCTTCCCTCCGGGGAAGAGATCTGATGGAGAGAGTGATTCTGTCTCCAAGACCCGGATGTTTCTCGCTTTTCCTGAAGGACGGCATGGCCGGTACAAAGATCCTGCATCAGAGTAGAAGTATTCAAATTCGAACTAACTCGACATTCCGGTCAGGCTGCTCGAACGTCTCACATCTTGAGATGAGAGTTTTGGGCCTGCCGGGCTCATGACGGGTCGCGTGGACCGGCACTGGGTCACAAATCGGTGCTGATCGGGTGTTTGATCTTCTGGCGAAGTAGGATCCTGCCCTGCCCTTCGGCAGGGAGTGTGGGAGGTCGGATGGACGTCGCGGTCGTGGGAACGGGGCACGTCGGGCGGACGTTGGGGGAGGCGCTCACTGACAGCGGCCATCTGGTCCGCTATGGCTCACGCATACCCGAGGACGCCATCAAGAGCGCGTTGGACGGCTCCGAAGCCGTCATCATCGCCATTCCCGGCGCCGCCGTGGCGGACTTTCTGCGGGAACACGGCACGCTCCTCGCCGACAAGATCGTCATCGATGCCACGAACAAGCCCGGCACCGACGGGCCGGCGCACAGTGCTGCCGAGTTCGCGATCCTCGCCCCGTCGGCCCAGTACGTCCGCGCCTTCAACACGCTCTCCTGGCGCAACCTCACCGACCCGGACGGCGCCACCCCCCTCCTCTTCTCCTGCGCCCCGTCCGCCACCGAGACCGTCGCCCGCCTGATCCGCGACACCGGCCGCACCCCCGTCCCTCTGGGCGAAGCCCAGTACGACCTCCTGGACCGCCTCCTGGATACCTGGACCGCCCTCACCTGATCCGCCCGCCCTCACGTTCTCGCAGGTCAGCGCAGGGAACGGGCGTGCAACGCCAGGGACGGCCGTCTCCGTCTGAGGGATATGAAGCGGATTGTCGCCCTTGTGGGTGTTGTGGGTGTTGTGGGATTGACGGCGACAGCCGGGTGCGCGGGCTCGACCGCGCAGGCGAAGGAACGCAAAGGCGTACGCCAGGAGATCGGCACGGGGAACGCCAGGGAGCTGGCCCGCTCGGACCTCGGGTTCGGGCTCCGCCTGCTGGAGTCCTGGTGCAAGGAGGCACCGAAACGGAACATCGTCTTCTCGCCGTCCAGCCTGGCCGCCGGGCTGGGGATGGTCGCGCTGGGCGCCAAGGACAAGACCGCGGAGGAGATGAGCAGGGTCCTCGGCCTGCCCGCCGACCCGCTCGCCTCGATGCGGGACAGGACCCTGGCGATCCGGGAGATCCCGGGCGTGCAGACCAGCGACCGCATCTGGGCCGACGACAAGGTGGACACCGACCAGAGCTTCCTCGACGCCCTGATGACGGGCTACGAAGCAGGACTCCAAGTCCTCCCGATCGAGTCGGACGCCAAGGGAGCCGCGAACGCCATCAACAAAAGCGTCGCCGACGACACCAAGGGCCTGATCAAGGACCTGGTCTCCCCGAAACAGCTCGACGATGTCGGCTGGGTGCTGACCGACACCATCCACCTCAAAGCCGACTGGAAGAGCAAGTTCGAACCCGACTCCACGGAAACCCGGAAATTCACCACCGCAGAGGGGCCGCAGCACGACGTCAAGTTCGTCCGCGGCGACAGCGACCTCTACGGGACGGCCACCGGCGACGGCTGGACCTCGGTCACCCTGCCCTACGCGGGCGACAGGCTCGAAGCCGTCGCCCTCCTCCCCGACCAGAGCGACACCGACTGCCCGGAGCTGCGGCCCCGCACCGTCCAGCGTCTCACCGACGAAGCAGCGGACCCCACGGCCGCGAAGAACGACGACCTGACTCCGCAGCACCAGGGCAACGTCGCCGTCACCCTCCCCAAACTGAACCTCACCACCAAGAAATCCATGGACGGTCTGCTGAAGGCCCTGGGAATGCCGACGGCCTTCAGCCAGGACGCCGACTTCTCCGGAATCTCACCCAACGCCACACGACTCGAGTTCGTCCAACACGCCGCGGCACTGAAGCTCGACGAGAAGGGCACCGAAGCCGCCGCCGCGACCGCCGTAGGCGTGCGCCAGGTCAGCGGAACGGTCATCCGCAAAGAAGTGACGTTCGACCGGCCGTTCGTCCTCCTCATCCGCGACACCAAAACCGGCGAACCCCTCTTCCTCTCCCGGATCGCCGACCCCGCACAACACTGATCCGTGTGCGCCGGTTTGACGCCGGCGCACACCCTGCGTAAGCTCAGCGAGCCGATCCGCAGGAAACCCGTACGGGCCACGCCCTCACGAGTTACAGTGGACAGGCCGACCCGGGAGGGGATGCAGGACGCCGCAAGGTGGCCGGCCCCGGCGGGCTCCTCACACAGAACCATCCCGTTCTTTGACGCTGTCATTCGCGGTGCCCAAAGAATGGTATGCCGGTGTGCGGAATCCGGGTCGGGGAATCGGAATGGGCGCGAAAATCGCCGGTTTGACTCCCACGAAAGACCTGCTAAATTAGAGACATCGCCGCAAGGGAAAAGCGTGAAAGCGCCGGAAGCTTGCGGGTCCGTTTCTTGAGAACTCAACAGCGTGCTAAAAGTCAGTGCCAAATATGATGGCCGGACTTCGGTCTGGCCATGAATCCTCGTCTGAGGATTTCTTTGAGGCAATACGGACAATTGATGAGATCCTCTCTCGCCAGAGAGGGTTTTGCCAG
>NZ_BAAGZI010000272.1:0-8330 GCF_054778695.1 Actinocorallia lasiicapitis | reverse complement strand
GCCCCGGCGGCCGGCCGCCGTTCGGCGTGGGTCTCGGACTGCGCGCAGCCCGCCGACAGCAGGGCCAGCGCGGCGACGCCGAGGGAGAGGGTGCCGAGGGAGAGGGTTCTGCCGGGCATGAGGTCTCCGATACGAGCGGGGTTGGTGATCAACCACGCTTGTATCGTGAACGGACGGTCACGCCCGGTGCGGCGTCACGGACTTTCGGAGATCTTGAAGTTCAGCCCGCCGGATTGCAGCTCACCGTCGAGGTACACCTTGCAGACGGTCTTGTCGCTGACCGTCACGACGGCGGGGCGGCGGTTGAACTGGTAGGAGTCGCCCGGCGGGACGTCGACATTGCTGACCTCGCCGTGCGGCCCGCCCAGGAAGGTCTTGACGTTGCAGGTTCCGCCCTCCGCCTTGACCAGCAGCGCCGGGGCGTTCTCGGCGTTGGCGACCTGGGCGGGAGCGTCCTTGCCCGTCGGCTCGACCGGGTCGTCGCCGCCGCCGGAGAGCGCCAGGATCACGATGATCACCGTGACGACCGCGGCGATCGGCACGCCCGCGACGATGAACGGCCGGAACCGCACCGCCGGGCTCTGCCGGGCCCGGTGGGCGCCGCTGCGCCGGCTCGGCAGGCTGCTGCCCGTCGACGACGCCGAAGCGGGACCGTAGGCGGGCTCGGGCGGCACCGTGTTGGCGGCCGCCGACCGGCGCGGGGTGGACGCCCGCTCCAGCCGCTCGACCAGGCGCGCATGGGTCAGCCGCTTGCGCGGGTTGCGCTGGAGCAGCCCGCCGATCACCGGACCGAGGTCGCCCGCCCGCTGCATGGGGGCCGGGTTGTCGGTGAGCACCGCCGACAGCGTCGCCATGACGCTCTCATGATCGAACGGGGGACGCCCCTCGACCGCGGTGTACAGGGTCGCGCCCAGCGACCACAGGTCGGACTCCGGGGTCGCCTTCTCGCCGCGCGCCACCTCGGGGGCGACATAGGCGGGCGAACCCACGAAAGTGCCGTGTTTGGTGAGGGTCGAGGAGCCGTTGGTGACGGCCAGCCCGAAGTCCGTGAGCACGACCCGTCCGGGCGCGAGCATCACGTTCGACGGCTTGATGTCGCGGTGCAGCACCCCGACGGCGTGCGCCTCGTCGAGCGCGTCGACGAGCTGACGGCCGAGAGCAGCCGCCTCCTCGGGACGGAGCGGGCCGTGGGTCTTGATGTGCTGTTCGAGGGTGGGCGCCTCGACGAGCTCCATGACGATCCAGGGCCGCGCGTGCTCCTGGACGACGTCGTAGACCTCGATGATCGACTTGTGCTTCACCCGGGCGGGGGCCCGTGCTTCGCGCAGCGTCCTGCGGTAGAAGACCACCCGCTCGTTCTCATCAAGTTCTGCCGGGAAGCGGATCTCCTTGATGGCGACATCGCGCTCCAGGAGCTCGTCATGGGCACGCCAGACCGTGCCCATCGCCCCATGACCGAGTGCTTGGAGCAGGCGGTAACGCTTCGCCAACACGAAGTGTTCCGTCCCCTGAGTCATGCGGGCAAAGATACAGGAGTATCCGGCTTGTAAGACAACGGATGCAATGTCCTGTACAGGCGTTCAGAACAGGCCGGGAACCGCCCCGTCAGATCACGAGTGCGGGCACCGCGGAAGGGCGAGTTCCCCGGAGATCAGCTTGTCCATCACGGTCCTGGTGCCGTCGTCCTCCGGGGTGTAGACGGTGAGCCGCAGGTCGGCGGCGGGCAGGACCGACAGGGACGTCGAGGTGAACGACAACGTGCCGATGGCCGGATGGCGGAAGACCTTGCGGGACGTGTCGTGCGCGGCGACGTCATGGGTGTGCCAGAGATCGGTGAACCGGGGGCCCGTCTCCTGGAGTTCGGCCACCAGACGGTCCCATTCCGGCTCGCCCGCATGACGTGCGTAGGCCGCCCGGAACGTCGCGACCATCAGGGGGAGCTCGACCGAGCCGTCGGCGAAGGGGTTGCAGCCCGGGCAGGCGAACAGGCCCTTGATGATGTTGCAGCCGCGGCTCTCGCCGTCGGAAGGGATCATGGTCGGGAACAGGGCCAGATAGGCGCGGTTCGCGGCGACGACGTCGAACCGCTCGGTCAGGGCGCAGGCCGGGAACGGCGACAGCGCGTCCATGATCGTCTGGAGTTCGGGGGGCGGGTGCGGGACCGAAGGACCCGACGGCGGACGCGGGACGTCGGCCAGCCGGTACAGGTGCTCGTGCTCGGCCGGGTCGAGGCGCAGCGTCCGGGAGACCGCGTCGAGGACCTGGACGCTCGCCCGGATCGGCCGTCCCTGCTCCAGCCACGTGTACCAGGTGACCCCCACCCCGGCCAGCTGCGCCAGCTCCTCGCGGCGCAGGCCGGGCGTGCGGCGGCGCGACCCGCCGGGCAGGCCCACCGACTCGGGCGTCAGCCGTTCGCGGCGCGTCCGCAGGAACGAGGCGAGATCGGCACGGCGGCCCGACGTCATCACGGTCACCCCGCCATCGTCGCCGACCGCGCGCCCGTTATCCAGGTGGCCGTGATACCTGGATAACCAGGCTCCTGGTACCCGGATCAGCGCGGCCGCACCATCGGATCATGACCGACATCCTGACCCAGCCCCCAGGCCAGGCGGAACGCCCCGCACGCTCGGGAGCCGTGCTGACCGTTCTCCTCACCGGCCTGATGATGGCACTGATCGACATCTCCATCGTCAACGTCGCGCTGCCCTCCATCGAGACCGGGCTCGACGCCTCCGGGGCCGGGCTCCAGCTCGTCGCCACCGGATACACGATCGTCTACGCGGTGCTGCTGGTCACCGGGGCGCGGCTCGGCGCGCTGATCGGGCACGGGCTCGCGTTCCGGCTCGGGCTCGCCGTGTTCACGCTCGCCTCGCTGCTGTGCGGGCTCGCCTGGACGACCGGGGTGCTCATCGCGTTCCGCGGGCTCCAGGGCGCGGGCGCCGCCGTCATGCTGCCGCAGGTGCTCAGCGTGATCCAGCGGACCTTCGACGGGCCCGCCCGCGCCGTCGCCATGCGCCGGTACGCGGAGGTGCTGGCCGGCGGCGGCCTCGTCGGGCAGGTGCTCGACGGGCGCATCGTCAGCGTCGGGCTGACCGACCAGGCGTGGCGTCCCGTGTTCCTGATCAATGTGCCGATCGGGCTGGTGCTGCTGGTCGTCGCGGGCCGGATCCTGCCGTCGAAGCGCGGGCCGTCCGGGGGAGTGTTCGACGTGCCGGGGCTGCTGGTGCTGTCGCCCGCGGTGCTCGCGTTCGTGGTGCCGCTGGTGCTGGGCCACGAACGCGGCTGGCCGCTGTGGGGCTGGCTGATGCTCGCCGGGTCCGTCCTGCTGTTCGGGGTGTTCGCGCTGGTGGAGCGGCGGGCGTCGCGTCCGCTGGTGCCGGGCCGGGTGCTGCGGCTGCCCGGAATGCCGACCACGATCACCGCGATGTTCATCGCGATGTCGGCCTTCGCCGGGACGTCGATCGCGCTGACCCTGCACTTCCAGGGCGCGCTGGGCTTCTCCGCCCTGGAAACCGGCCTGGCCTTCCTGCCGACGGCGCTGGGCTTCGGTTTCACCAGCCTCACCTGGGGCCTTCTCCCGCCCCGCCACCACCCGCGGCTCAGCACCATCGGCTTCCTGGTCGCCGCCCTCGGCACCGCAGCCCAGGCGGCGGCGTTCCACGGCGGCGGCACCCACGGCGTCTGGCTCTACCTGGCCCTGGCCGTCGGCGGCCTCGGCATGGGCGCCGCCTTCGGCCCCCTCATGGCCCTGATGCTCACCCGCATCCCCCCGTCCGACGCCGCCGAGGCCAGCGGCATCCTCGGCATGGTCATCCAACTCTCCACGGTCATCGGCGTAGCCACCCTGGGCACCCTCTACCTGGACCGCCTCCCCCACGGCAGCCCCACCGCCGTCGTCACCACCCTCCTCACCACCGCCGCCCTCCTCCTCACCGGCGCCCTCTCCTCAGCCCCCCTCCTCAGGGCCGGCGCCCGATCTTGAGGACAGGGCCGGTGGTGTCGGCGAAGAAGTCATCGAGGGACGACCGATTCTCAGCCCCACCGACGGAGTCCCGGCGCACGCTCATCGCCTGGCGGAACGAGCAGCTCGATCAGCCGCCAGACATCGCTTGACGGGTTCTGCTCAGGGCCGCCGCCGAGCTCTCCGGCCCGGGAGGCCGCTTTCCGGACGTCACGCACGAACTCGGTATAGACGAACCCCGCGCCCTTCTTCCAGCCGGGGACCAGCTTCTCCATCATCCGCTCGGCCTCTTTGGCCGTCTGGAACGGGGATCGGCGGTCAGTCCGGTGCAGGATCAGCCAGAACTCGAACGAGGGAGCCGACAGAGCGAGGCGTACGTTGGTGCCCTTGATCAGGTTCTGCAGGTCCTTCACGAGGACGGGGTCGAGTTCGGTGTCCAGGACGCACCAGATCTCGTCATAGTCTTCGTTCCGCCGCTTGAGGGCCTGACGTACCAGATTGCGGTGGTCGGCGCTGAAAACGCTGATGTCGAGGACAGAGCCGCGCCGTTTGAATCCGTCGAACCGTTTGAGTGCGTCGAAGTACGCGTGTTCGGTGGGGCCCTCACGGAGCATGAGGTAGCGCCGTTTCTCTTCCCGCGAGCCTGTCGCGCGCCGGTTGAGGTCGGTGGCGCGGGAGGCTTTCAGGCCGGTGGGCTTATGCGTCCTTGGGGACAACGTCTTCTGCTCCGCGTTGCGCCAGGGTGGTCAGGACCAGTTCGTCGGTGAGCGCGGGGACGGCACCGTAGCGGCCGGCGAGATACCGCAGTTCGCGATTCTCGTCCTTGCGCGGCTTGAACTCTGTCAGCGGGAACAGCTCGGTGCGGCCGCATTCGTCCTTTTCGGTGAACCAGATCTGGTCGCGGGCCAGGACCTCGACGCCCTGGATCCGGCCGAGGAGAGCCGCGTCATGGGTGGTGAACAGCAGTTGGGCGCCGTTCTGGTTGGTCACGGCGCTACGGAACAGGCCGATGAGGCGCGCGGACAAGTAGGGGTGGAGACTGGCGTCCAGCTCGTCGACGACGAGGGTGCCACCCTCGTTCAGCACGCTGAAGATGGGCGATGCCAAGGACATCAGCGACTGGGTGCCGGTCGACTCATCGGCGATCTTGAACGGAACGGTGCCGTCGCCGCCCCTGTGGTTGAACTGAACGCGGCGGGGTTGGCCCGCGTTTCCGAGAAAGCCGTCCGACAGCTTGACTTCGTCCACATCGGTGACCTCGGCGTCTTCGATACCGGTGTCGGCGGCACGGAGCAGCCCGTTGAGCCAGGTCAGATAGGTTTCGTCGGCTTTGGCCAGTCGCGCCAGGAGGTCGCGTTGCGAGACCCCGCCGACCAGCCGCCGCGAGGCGAGTTTCCGGTAGAACCAGTCGTAGACCGGCTCGACGTCGTCCTGGCGGGAACGCGCGGCGACCGAGATGAACAGCACGCTCGGGTCGACGATCGCCGCGACGCTCCGCATGGCCGCCTCGGTGTGGGTGCCCCACTCGTATGCGTCGCCGGTCCGATGGAAGATTCGGCGTCGCTGTTTCAGCGGGTAGCTGTACAGCCATTCCTCGTCGATCCGCTCGGGTCCGACGCTGAACCCGTACTCGTGGCGGACCCCGTCGAGAAGCAGGTCGACGACATAGGACGACGGGGCCTGGATCGCCTCCCGGTCCAGGGCGTGCGGAGTTCGCGAGGGCGGCGTGCCCGGTTCGCTGGCCTGGAGCGACGCCCGGACCATGTGCCGCATATAGACGAGCGCGTCGAGAACGTTCGACTTGCCGGACGCGTTCGGTCCGAAGATCCCCGCGACGGGCAGAGCCTCCCACTCACCTTCGTCCGCAGACTCCGGCGGGTAGACAGGCGTGAGCAGAAGCTGTTGCTCGTCTCGCAGCGACTTGTGGTTCGCTGTGCGGAAACTCAGCAACATCTCGCCTCCTCGTCCTCTTCAGGGCTACCTCTACCCCATTTGGCGTGGAAACCCCACACCTAGAAGCTACCACCGCTGTCGCTCGCTGAGACGGCGAGAAAGGCCCAGACCCTTTTGCCGTCGGAGTTGGGCCGGGCGCTCTGGCCGAGGGATCCGGAATCCCCTGCTCGAGGTGGAGGTCGTGGCTGACCGTCAGCGGCGGGGAGGCATGGTCGGCATCAGGGTGACCTGGGCCTTGTCGAGGTCGAAGAAGTCGTTGCCCTTGTCGTCTACGACGATGAAGGCGGGGAAGTCCTCTACTTCGATGCGCCAGACGGCTTCCATTCCTAGCTCGGGCATTTCTAGGACTTCGACCTTTTTGATGCAGTCCTGGGCGAGGCGGGCGGCGGGGCCGCCGATGGAGCCCAGGTAGAAGCCGCCGTGCTTGGCGCAGGCGTCGGTGACCTGCTGGGAGCGGTTGCCCTTGGCCAGCATGACCAGGGAGCCGCCCGCCGCCTGGAACTCCTCGACGTAGGAGTCCATGCGGCCCGCCGTCGTCGGGCCGAACGAGCCGGAGGCGTAGCCCTCGGGGGTCTTGGCCGGGCCCGCGTAGTAGACGGGATGGTCCTTGAGGTACTGGGGCATCTCGCCGCCCGCGTCGAGCCGCTCCTTGATCTTGGCGTGGGCGATGTCGCGGGCCACGACCAGGGTGCCCGTCAAGGACAGGCGGGTCTTGACCGGGAACCGGGAGAGCTCGGCCCGGATGTCGGCCATCGGCCGGTTGAGGTCGATCTTGACGACGTTGTCGTCGAGGTGCTCGTCGGTGGTGTCGGGGAGGAAGCGGGCCGGGTCGGTCTCCAGCTTCTCGATGAACACGCCGTCCTTAGTGATCTTGGCCAGGACCTGGCGGTCGGCCGAGCAGGAGACGGCGATCGCCACCGGGCAGGACGCGCCGTGCCGCGGCAGGCGGATCACCCGGACGTCATGGCAGAAGTACTTGCCGCCGAACTGGGCGCCGATCCCCAGCTTCTGGGTCAGCTCGAAGACCTGCTCCTCCAGCTCCAGATCACGGAAGCCGTGGCCGCCGACGTCACCGGAGATCGGCATGTGGTCGAGGTAGTGGGCGCTGGCGTACTTCGCGGTCTTCAGCGCGAACTCGGCGCTGGTGCCGCCGACCACGATCGCCAGATGGTACGGCGGGCACGCCGCGGTGCCCAGGCTGCGGATCTTCTCCTCCAGGAACGACAGCATCCGCTTCTCGTTCAGGACCGCCTTGGTCTCCTGGTAGAGGTACGACTTGTTGGCCGAGCCGCCGCCCTTGGCCATGAACAGGAACTTGTAGGAGTCGCCCTCGGTGGCGTACAGCTCGATCTGCGCGGGCAGGTTCGAGCCGGTGTTCTTCTCCTCCCACATGGTCAGCGGGGCCATCTGGGAGTAGCGCAGGTTGAGGCGCGTGTAGGCGTCGTACACACCGCGGCTCAGGTGCTCCTCGTCATGGCCGTCGGTGAGGACGTTCTGGCCGCGCTTGCCCATGACGATCGCCGTGCCCGTGTCCTGGCACATCGGCAGGATCCCGCCGGACGCGATGCCCGCGTTCTTCAGCAGGTCGAGCGCCACGAACCGGTCGTTGGGCGACGCCTCGGGATCGTCGAGGATCTTGCGGAGCTGCGCCAGGTGGGCGGGGCGCAGCAGGTGCTGGATGTCGTGGATCGCCGTCTCGGTGAGCAGCCGGATCGCCTCGGGCTCCACCTGCAGGAAAGTACGACCCGCGGCCTCTACCGTGGAGACGCCCTCGGTGGTCAGGAGCCGGTACTCGGTCTCCTCGTCCTTGCCCAGGGGCAGCAGCTCGGTGTAGGCGAACTCAGGCATCTTCGATCCTTTTCCGTCGGTCGTGACCGCCCCCCAGGGTAGTCCCGTAGGTCACCCCGGCGGCCACCAGGAGGCACCCGGCGAGGGTCGCCCCCGACGGGACCCCCAGTCCGAGCGCCACCGTGGTCGCCGCCGCGGAGATCGGGATCACTCCGGCGAAAAGGGACGCCCGATCGGGTCCGAGCCGGCCGAGCGCGTCGTACCAGAGCAGGAACGCCACCACCGTGATGATCAGCCCCGCGTAGATGATCGCGGCGCCCTCCGCCCGGGTCGGCATCCGCACGTCCTCGCCGACGATCAGCGACGTCGTGATCAGCATCGGCACCGCGAGGGCCGTGCAGTACGCCGACAGCCTCACCGGCCCCAGCTTCGGCAGGACGGGCAGCGCCAGCAGCGAGAACAGCAGCTCCCCGAGCAGCGCCCCCGCCGCGAACCCGAACCCTTTGACGCTCCCGCCGCCGATCCCGTTGGCCAGCCCTGCCCCGCCCGCGACCAGCAGCGCCCCGAGGAGCACCCGCGACGACGGCCGCCGCCCCACCGCCAGCGGCCCCGCGAACGCCATGACCAC
>NZ_BAAGZI010000271.1:0-8377 GCF_054778695.1 Actinocorallia lasiicapitis | reverse complement strand
TGGACGAGCGGCAGCAGGAACCCGTCCACCAGGGCCCGGGCGTCCACGGCCTCGTCGAGGGCGTCGAAGACGAGCGGCGGCGGAGACGGCAGCCGCGCCAGCGCCTCGATCATCTCCTCGGCCGTCCAGTGCGCGGGCCGCGGCTCGCCGTTGGGCCGGTCGAGGTCGAGCTGGCGGCCGATCGAGGCGAGAACGGCGGGCAGGTCCCGCTGCCGCAGATGCACCGCCGCCATCCCCGGGTTGACGGCGGGCGCGGCGTCCCCGATCCGCGACCACAGATGCAGGGTCCGGTCGGTGAGCAGCGGATGCGCCGCGCAGACCAGCACCCCGAGCAGCGCCGACTTGCCCGAGCCGGGACCGCCCTTGACGACCTGGAGCGCGGGCATCCCCGCACGCCAGGGCGCCATCCCCGGCAGCCACGCGTCGAGCCAGCCGCGCAGCGCCATCAGCTCGCTGCGCCGGCCGGTGAAGCACCCGGCCGGCGCCCGCTCCCCGAACGGTCCCCTGCCGCCCGCCCTCTCCTGCCAGTGCTGGACGTCCAGGACCTCGTCGACGTGCTCCTCCACCCCCGGGTCGAGCCCGAGCCCGGAGACCGGCCCGGGAACATGGCGCGGGTTGGGGAAGAACGGCAGCTCGGGCGCGGGCACCGAGGCGTAGCGGGGGCTCGCGGTGACGTCCTGCCGGTAGCCGCGGGCGGGCGTGAGCTGGGTGACCGTGGCGCGGATCGCGCCCGCCACCTGGTCGAACGAGGCGGATCTGGTGCTCGGGTGGAGTTCCAGGGCGCCGTCGCGGAGCCGCTCGAACACCTGGGCCGCGGCGAGGGTGAACCGGGCGTCGAACGCGCTCTCGTCGCCGTGCGAGGCGGTGATCACCCAGGCGCGGTGCCGGGCGTCCAGGTTGTCGATCAGCCAGGCGGGCACCGCCGCCGAACCGCTGTGGCACATGTCGAGCAGGAACAGCGTGAACGGCGCGGCCGGATGGCTCTCCACGAGCTTCATCCAGCCTTCGACCTCGGTCGTGGTGTGGACGAGCCCGTCTGCGCCGACGGCGTGGAGCCCGCCGTGCGGGCGCGGCAGCCCGTGCGTCATCACATGGACGATCCGCGGCACGCCGCCCGGGGCGCGCAGGAACGCGGCGAGCCGGTGCCCCAGCTTCGCCGCGGGGAGCTCGTCGGCGGTCCTGACCTGGTAGCCGAGTCGGCGCAGCGAGGAGCGCAGGCGCTCGCAGCTCGCGGCGAACGGGAGCGGCGGCAGCTCGTCGGGGAAGTCGGGATCGTCGTCGGACCTGACCGGGGCGAAGTCCGTGACCGCGATGCTGAGCGCCTGCCCGCGCCAGGGTCCGTCCGGTCCCGCACTCCCGAGCCCGCTGCTCAGTCGGGAACCACCCCGATGGTCAGCAGCAGATTGGCGTAGGTGCGGTACTCGCCGGTCGCGATGGTGAGGATGACGTCCTCGCCCTTGGCCAGGTCGTAGAAGTCGAACCGGGGGCACGCCTCGAACGCCGTGCCGGCGGGCAGCAGCGACTGGAAGTCCGCGAAGATCCCCGGAACCTCGTCGCCCGGCGGCTTCATGACGGTCGCCGCCTCGATCGGCACCGCCCGGACCAGCGGGCCGAGCACGTCGAGCGCGCCGAGCGTGCCGCGCGCGAGATTGAGGTAGACGATCGCGGCGTTGGGCCCGCTGGCCGTGGCGTGCGGGTAGTTGCCGTCACTGATGAGGATCTTGGCTCCGTGGCCGCCCCTGCCGAGGGCGGCGAGGATCTCCGGGTGGATGACCGGTCCGATGAGCACTTCAGGGTTCCCTTCCGCCGGGCGGCGCCGCCGTGCTCCCCAGCGCGGGGACCCGGCCGTGGACCGGCACCGGCACGTCCGCGGGCAGGAGGCCCTCCGCTGTGAGTTCGTCCCAGAGTTCGTCCGGCACGGTACGGCCGATCATCTCGAGGTTGTCGGTGACCTGGTCGGCGGACGCCCCGCTGCACAGCACGGTCGTGACCGCGGGATGGCCGAACGGGAACCGGAGCGCCGCCGCACGGAGCGGGACGCCATGCCGCGCGCAGACCTCGGCCAGCCGCAGGGCCCGCTCCACCAGCGGACGGGCCGCGGGCGCGTAGTCGTAGTGGGCTCCGGTTTCGGGCGCGGCGAGGATCCCCGAGTTGTAGACGCCGCCGATCACGACCGCGACCTTCCGGTCGGCGCACAGCGGCAGCAGCCCGCCGGCGGCCGACGGGTCGAGCAGGGAGTAGCGGCCCGCGCAGAGCACGACGTCGAAGTCGAGCCGGTCGACGAACCGGCGCAGCATCCCGGTCTGGTTCATCCCGGCGCCGACCGCGCCGACGACGCCCTGCTCGCGCAGCTCGGCCAGCGCGGGGAACCCGGTCCGGTAGACCTCGTCCTCGTGGTCGTCGGGGTCGTGGAGGTAGGCGATGTCGATCCGGTCGACGCCGAGCCTGGTCAGCGAGGACTCGACGGACCGCAGGACGCCGTCACGGCTGAAATCCCACTCCCTGGCCCGCGGCGGGGTCTGGAAGTAGCCCTGCGGATCGGGCTCCTCGCCGTCGCGGAGGGGCCGCAGCACGCGGCCGACCTTCGTGGACAGCACGTAGGAGGAGCGCGGAATTCCGGCGAGCACCCGGCCGAGACGTTCTTCGGCGAGGCCCACTCCGTAATGCGGAGCGGTGTCGATATAGCCGAATCCACCGGCCAGCGCCGCCGCGACCGATTTCTCGGCTTCCGCGTCGCTGATCGGCCGGTACAGATTTCCCAAAGGGGCCGTGCCGAATCCCCACGCGGGAAGCCCTGACGGAAGACCGGTCACGCTCGCCTGCGAACTGGACATTCCCCCGCCCTCGGCCGACGACTCTCCGGCCAATCGTAGTGCAAGGCGATAAGCTCATCCAATGAGCTCGGAAATCGCCGGAGAGGCGTCCGACAGGGAACCGACCGTCGCCGATGTGGCGGAACAGGCCGGAGTGTCGGCGGCCACCGTCGCGCAGGTGCTCAAAGGCTCCGATACGGTCCAGCCGGAACTCGCCGCCAAAGTGCTCCAGGTGGCCAGGCGGCTGGGATATCGCGCGAATCCGGCGGCGCCCACCCGCAAACCGCGGCTCGACACCTGGGCTCTGATCATCAGTGATATCGAGAACCCGTTCTTCACCAGTGTGATCAGCGGGATCGAGGAAGTGGCGGCCACCGCCGGCTACCATTTCACGATCCTCAATTCCGATGAGGACATCCGAAAAGAGGAGGAGTGCATCGCCACCGCGCTCCGGCAGCGCTCCGCCGGAGTGATCATCGCTCCGGTGAACGAGTCGGTGACCGATGTGAGCCCCTTGGTCGACGAGGGAATTCCGGTCGTCTCGGTGGACCGGATCGCGGCGCGCGGCGAAATCGATTCCGTGCTCCTGGACAATGTGAGCTCCGCCAGGTTCGGCACCATGCACCTGATCAGCCAGGGCTTCACCCGGATCGCGCTGATCGGCGGGCCGCCCGAGGCGACGACCGGCGCGCAGCGCCGCCAGGGCTACCGCGACGCGCTCCAGGCGTCCGGGCTGCCGTTCGACCCCGCGCTGGAGTTCGTCGGCCACTTCCGGCAGAGCGGCGGCCACGAGGCGATGCTCCGGATCCTCGACCTCGAACCGCCGGTCCCCGCGCTGCTCATCGCCAACAACCTGATGACGCTCGGCGCGCTCACCGCGCTGCACGAACGGGGCGTCCTGCCGCCGCGGACCCCGGCGATCGCCGCGTTCGACGAGTTCACCTGGCACAGCCTGCTCAGCCCGCCGATGACGATCATCGCGCAGCCCACCCACGAGATCGGCAAGGCGGCGGGCGAGCTGCTCGTCGCGCGGATCACCGATCCGGAGGCGCCGGTCCGGCATGTGCTGCTCCAGCCCGAGCTTAAGGTGTGGCCCGCCGCCTAGAACAGGCGCCTAGAACGGGCGCCTAGAACGGGGTCGTGGCGGCGAGCTGGTTGAGCTCCGGCAGATAGCGGTCGAGTTCGCCGGGGTCGAAGCGGACCATGCCGACGGCGTGCCAGAACTGCTCGGCGACCTCCCCGACCCGCTTGTACCGGCCGTCCGGGGCGTAGGCGACCCAGCCGTCGGGCAGCCCGAGCAGGGTCAGGGCGCGGCTCGGCGCGGCGCCCGTCAGATCCCACAGGACGACGGAGCCGTCGTCGCCGCCGCTGGCCAGGGTGGCCCCCGACGGGTGGACCGCGACCGACAGCACCCGCCGGGTGTGCCCGTGCAGTTCGTGGCGGAGCCCGCCGCCGTGCGGATCCCAGAGCCGGACCACCCGGTCCTCCCCGGCGGTGACGACGGTGTCGGCGTCCGGGCCGAACGCCACCGCCCAGACCCCGCCCTGATGGCCCTCCAGCACCTGCGCGGACCGGCCGGAGCGGACGTCCCAGACCCGCGCGGTGCCGTCGCCCGAAGCGCTAGCGAACACCCCCGGGTCGGCGGAGAACGCCACCTGGTGGACGCGTGAGGTGTGGCCGTCGAGCGCGGCGCGCAGCTCGCCCGAGTCGACGTCCCAGAGCCGGACGCGGTGGTCGTCGCAGGCGGTCGCGACCAGCTCGCCGTCCGGGCTGAACGCGATCGACCGGACCCGCGCCGGATGGGTGAAGGTGCGCCAGAGCCGGCCGCTGGTCCGCACCCAGACGCAGACGAGGTCGTCGTCGTTGGCGGTGGCCAGCAGCTCCCCGTCATGGTTGAACGCCTCCGCCCACACATGGTCGGTGTTGGCGCTGAGCTCCCGTTCCAGCTCGCCGCTCTTGGCGTTCCAGAGCCCGAGCAGCCCGTCGTTGGTGGCGGTGGCGAGCCGGTCCCCCGAGAGACTGAAGATCGCCGAGGTGAGCTGGTAGGACCGGCCGGACAGCCGGTGCACGAGCCTGCCGACGACCGGATCCCAGACCCGGACGATCCCGTCGTTCTGGCTGGCCGCCAGATGTTCGCCGTCCGCGCTGAACGACACGCCCGTGACCCGGCGGCCGTGCCCGCGCAGCACCCGTTTGGCGCGCCGGTCGGTGACGTCCCAGAGCCGGACCGTCCCGTCGTTGCTGCTGGTCGCGAGCTGCGTGCCCGAAGGGTGGAACGCGAACGGCCAGACCGAGCCGCGGTGGCCGGTCATCTCGGCCAGAAGCTGCCCGCTCAGCGGGTTCCAGACCCGCATCGCGCCCTCGCTGTCGCAGCTCGCCATCACCTCGCCCGCCGGGCTGAACCCGACCCGGTAGACGGCGCCGCCGTGGTCGGGGAGCGCCTGGAGCCGCCGGTGCTCCTTGGAGTCCCAGAGCTGGAGTGCCCCGTCGGTCGTGCCGACGGCGAGCATCGCGTTGCCCGGATGGAACGCCATCGTGTAGACGCTCGCGCCCTTGCGGCGTCCGGGATCGAGGGTCGCCTCCAGCTCACCGGTCGCCGGATTCCACAGCCGGACGCTGCCCGCGTAGTCGCCCGTCGCCAGCAGCGGCTCCATCGCGCGCGGCCCCGACGGCCGGAACGCCACCCGGTAGACGCTGCCCTCGTGCCCGTCCAGGGTGCGCAGCAGCTCGCCCGTCGCGACGTCCCAGAGCCTGACCCGGCCTGGACTGCTCTCCGAGCTGCGGTCGCCCGTCGCCAGCACCCTGCCGTCCTCGCTGAACACGGCCGTGTAGACGGGCGGATGGTGGCCGCCCAGCGTGTGGACGGGCGCGCCGGTGAAGGTGTTCCAGAGCCGGACGTCGCCCTGGCCGTCGCCGGTGGCGAGCAGCGAGCCGTCGGGGCTGAGCAGGACCGGCCACGCCCAGCGGTCGTGTTCGGGCAGCCGGTGCAGGAGCCGGCCGTTGGCCTGGTCCCAGAGTTTGACGGTCCCGTCGGACGCGCTGGTGACCAGCAGCCGGTCGTCGGGGCCGAACACCACGGTATACACGCGGCCGGAGTGCCCGATCAGGGTCCTGATCTCGCGGCCGGTCTCGCCTTCGCAGACCAGGATGCCGCCGTCCTCGTTGCCGACGACCAGCAGATCGCCGTCGAAGTTGTAGGCGACCGGCTCGGGGAGCCGTCCCAGCTCCTCGTCGAAGCCGTAGGGCACGCCGATCGCGGCGGGCCGGATCTCGACGTCGACGGGCTGGCCGGGGGCGATGGCCGCACCGCGCAGCTCGGGCACGTTCGCCAGCCCGGAGTCGAGGGTCGCGTCGATCAGGGCGGCGCGCGACCAGCGGCTGCCCCGCCAGCGGATGCCGCGCAGGTTCGCGCGGATCAGCCGGGCCTTGCTGAGGTCGGCGCCCTCCAGGTCGGCGCCGGTGAGGATCGCCCGGTTGAGCAGCGCGCCGCGCAGGTTCGCCTGCCGCAGCACCGCCCTGGTCAGATCGGTGCCGGCGAGGGTCGCCTCGCTGAGGTTGGCCTTGGTGAGGTCGACCTCCTGGAGTTCGCGGCGCGACAGGTCGTCGCCGGCGAGGTTCGCGCCGCGCAGGTTCATGCTCCGCGACGCCCGCAGCTCGTTGGTGATCTGGAGGGCGTTGCTGCGCGCCGCGGACTGCTCCTCGGTCCGCGCCTCCCGCAGCACCTGCTCCGCCCAGTTCTGGCAGACCTGGTCGCCCGCCAGATCGCGCAGGAACTTGACGATCAGGCTGGTCAGCAGCCGTTTGCTCAGCTCGGGCGGCGCGACCACCCCGACGTCGAACTGGTCGGCGATGTGCTTGGCGACCAGCCATTCGGCGACCGAGGAGTGGATGAAGCCGAACAGGTCGTCCTCGGTGCGGACCAGGAGGCTGCCCGTGCCGACGGCGTGCGCGGTCTCCTCCGCCGTCAGCCCGCCCGTCGCGAGCGTGGCGAGGGTCGTCGCGACCTTGGTCAGCTCCGCGGGCCTGATGTAGGACTCCCCCGACGCCCACAGCCGCAGCGCCAGCACCGTCACCGAGTACCACAGGTCGTCCACGCTCAGCCCGAGCGGCGAGCCGGGAACGCCCTGGGTGCGCTGCTCCTCGTAGGTCAGCCACGAGGTCAGCACCTCGCGGTACAGCTCGGCCGTGGTGACGTTGGCCTGGCCGTGCGCGACGGCGCGGAGCCGGTCGTCGTCGATCCGGGCGATGAAGCTCAGCATCCGCGGGTTCTGCGCCAGTTCGAGCAGGCCCGGCACCTCGGCGAGCAGTTCGAGCCGGTCGTCGGCCTGCGCGCTGTCGCCGCCGTACTGGTTGACCAGATAGGTGCGGATCTGGGCTTCCTGAAACTGCTCGACCACCAGGACCCTGCGGTGCGGCAGCTCGCGGACCCGCTGGCCGAGCGCGGTGTACACCTGGCTCTCGGTCCGGAAGAACTGGGTGCGGCTACTGATGATGATCTTCGCTTTGTCGTCGACGACCTCGACGAGCCGGCTGAGATGCTGGATCGCCCGGTCGTAGGTGACCCGGGCGACGAGCTCGTCGAAGCCGTCGAAGAGCAGGACGATCCGGCCCTCCCGCAGCATGTAGTGGAACGCCTTGAGGTCGCTGAGCTCCTTGCCGTGGTTGGCCAGATGGGCGGCGACCAGACCGTCCACAGAGTGCGCCTTGTCGAGCGCCCGCAGCTCGATGAAGATCGGCACCAGATGGGGCAGTTCGGCCGGGAGCCGCCGGGCCAGCTCGCGCAGCGCGAAGGTCTTGCCGTGCCCGAACTGGCCGAGCACCAGGATGAACCGGCCGTGGTCGGTGGCGAGCAGGTTCAGCAGCTCGGCCAGCAGATCGTGGCGGGGCGGCGCCGTCCGCTCCTCCAGCTCCCGGAAACGCTGGTCCACGTACAGGCCCGGCGGGTAGCGCTGGTCGGCCGCCAGCCGCTCGGTCTGCCGGGACACGTAGTCGGTGAAGTCCAGCAGCCCCTGGAACTCCAGGAAGCTGCGCAACCGGATCCGGCGGCGCAGCGCGTACCCCGACAGCGACGGGGCCGGCAGCGCGCCCTCGTAGACGAGCTCGGCCGACTGCTCGCCGCCCGTCGCATGGAGCTTCTCGTACAGGGCGTCGATGTCGGCCATGGTGATCTCGCCGAGATGGGCGGCGACCCGGAACTGCTGGACGAACTCGCCGGTGCCGTGCGTGACGAGCAGATCGGGCGGGTCGCCCGGTTCGAGCCGGATCCTGGCCCGCTCGTACCTGGTCTCGCAGACCTCCTTGACCCGGTTGAGCAGCAGCCTGGCCGGGGTGGCGGCACGGAGCCCGTCGTCCTCGGGCAGGGCGGGCGGCGGGACGGGCACCGTGAGCCTGTCCTCGGCCTCGGGCGCGAACGTCGCCGAACCGCCCTCCCAGGGATGCTGCACGGTCTCGGGTTCGGGGACGGGCTCGCCGTCCAGCGACCGGACGTACCTGGTCAGCCCCTGGGCGCCGACCCTGACGACCTGGTAGCGGCCCGCGCCGGGCGGCGGCAGGAACGGCGGGGC
>NZ_BAAGZI010000270.1:0-8392 GCF_054778695.1 Actinocorallia lasiicapitis | reverse complement strand
CGGGCCGGGCCGCCGCCGACCTCCACGACCTGCTGCGCAGCCGCCGCCTCCGCGGCCTGCGCGTCGGCTACGGCCACGGACTGGCCGTCCTGTCCGTTCCTCCCGACCTATCCGTCTGGGTGCACCCCGGCGAGATCATCGCCTCAGGCCCGCTCGGAGCACCCCCCGCCTCCTTCTCCCTCCACGACACCGTCGAAGTGGCCGAACGCCTCGTCAGCTGGTCCACCCGCGGCGGCCAGTCCGTATCTTGCGACACGGCCTAGAGTCCGGAAAAAGGCAAGATCAGGCCCGGCTCGCCCCGCTATATGGAGGCTGACATTTACCGGCAAGCTGGGGCGATCCGCTCCTGATGGGACTTTTCGGCAGCGCCCCAGGAATCTGCTGAAAGAAGGCAAGATCGGGCTCGGCTCGCCTCGCTATGTGGCGGCTGGCATTTACCGGCAGGCTGGGGCGACGCGGGCTCCTGACGGGACTCTTCAGCAGCGCCCTAGGAGTCTGCTGGAAAAAGGCAAGATCGGGCCCGGCTCGCCTCGCTAAGTGGCGGCTGGCGTTTACCGGCAAGGTGGGGTGATCCGGGCTCCTGGGGGGACTTTTTCGGCAGTGGCCTAGAGGCGGCCGGTTTGGTGGGCGGCGGATTCGGCGGCGGTCAGTTGGCGTTCGACGAGGTCGAGGCCCTGGTCCCAGAAGGTGGGGTCGGTGAGGTCGATGCCGACGAGGCGGGTCAGGGCTTCGGGGGAGCGGGAGCCGCCAGCAGAGAGGAGGTCGAGATAACGGGGGACGAAACCGGGGCCTTCCTGTTCGTAGCGGGCGTAGACCGACAGGGCCAGGAGCTGTCCGTAGGCGTAGGCGTAGACGTAGCCGGGGGAGCCGATGAAGTGCGGGATGTACGACCACCAGGAACGGTAGCCGTCGGTCACCTCGACGGAGTCGCCCAGGAGTTCGGTCTGCGACGCGGCCCACAGCTCGCCGAACCGGTCCGTCGAGAGCTCGCCGACGGTGCGGCGTTCGGTGTGGACGAGCTCCTCGAAACGGTTCATCGCGACCTGGCGGAAGACCGTCGCGATCGACCCCTCGATCGACTCCGCGAGCAGCGACAGCCGCGACTCGGCCGTCGGGGCGTGCTTCAGCAGCCGTTCGAAGACGAGGGTCTCACCGAACACCGACGCCGTCTCGGCCAGCGTCAGCGGCGTGGACATGTGGAAAACGCCCTGACGGGCCCCCAGATAGCCGTGCACGCCGTGGCCCAGTTCGTGCGCGAGAGTCAGCACGTCACGGCGGCGCGAAGTGTAGTTGAGCATGACATACGGGTGCACTTCCGGCGAACCGTAGGAGCAGAACGCGCCGCCCCGCTTGCCGGGACGGACGGGGCCGTCGATCCAGTTCTCGTCGAAGAACCGTCCGACGATCGACCCGAGCTCCGGCGAGAACCCCGTGTAGGTGTCCCGGACGAGCTCCCGCGCCTCGGCCCACGGGATGGTCTCGTCGGCGTCGGTCACCGCGGCCATCCGGTCGTAGTCGGCGAGCCGGTCGAGCCCGAGCAGCCGGGCCTTCAGCCGGTACCAGCGGCGCGGCAGCTCATACCGTGCCCGGACGGCCTCGATCAGCGCCGCGACGGACTCGTCCGACGCCTCATTCGCGACGTTCCGCGACGACAGCCAGTGCGGGTAGCCGCGCAGCCGGTCGTCGGACGCCTTGTCGGCGAGCAGCGTGTTGAACGCGAACCCGCGGGTCCGCAGCCCCGGCTGGAGGGCGGCCCTGACCCGCTCGGCGGTGTCGCGGCGCACGTCGCGGTCCGGCGACGCGAGCCGTGACAGCGCCACTTCCAGGGCGACGGGCTCGCCGGCGTCCGGCAGCTCGACTTTGATCGCGGCTGTCTGCTCGGAGAACAGCCGCACCCACGCGCTCCGCCCCGACAGCGCCTTGTCCGCGAGGATCTTCTCTTCGGGTTCGCTGAGCAGGTGCGGCCGGTGCAGCCGGGCCGTGGCGAGGTAGTGGCGCGCGAAATCGAGGCCGTCGGCGGCGAGGAGCTTGTCGGCGACGTCGTCGTCGAGCCCGGCCCATTCGAGCTGGAAGAACAGCAGCGTGGTGCGGATCGCGGTGCTCCGCTCCTCGACCCGCTGGAGCAGCGCGCCCTTCGCCGGGTCCGCGGTCGCGACCGAGAACGCGAGCTGCGCGTAGGTTCCGGCCCTGGTGGCGAGCTCACGGATCGCGCCGAGCTCGCTCATGACGGCGACGAACTCCGTCCCGTCCAGCCCGGCCAGCCGGCCCGCGTACGCGCCGGCGAACGCCTCCGCCCGGCTTCCCGCTTCGGCCAGCAGCGCGTCGACCGCCGCCGCCGGATCGTCAGAACCGCCGATCAGATCGTCGAGCCGCCACGACACTTCCTCGAGTTCCGCATCCATCCTCGGATCCTAAGCGCCGCAACCGACATTCAGCCGAGGAAGCCGCGGAGGAGGGCGGCGGTGCCTTCGAGGTGTTCGGCCATGGTGCGGTGGGCGGCGGCGGGGTCGCGGGCCAGGATGGCCTCGACGATCGCGGCGTGCTGGATCGCCGCGTGGTCGATGTTGGGCTGGAGCACGGGGATCGCGTTGAGGAGGTCGGTGACGCGGAGCCGGGCATCCGCGCATGCGGCGGCCAGCAGCGGCGAACCGGACAGCTCGGCGATGGTCAGATGGAAGCGGATGTCGAGCCTGCGGTACTCGTCGGGGGTGGCGGTGTTGACCGCTTCGAGCGCGGTGACGAGCTGCGCCTCCTGGTCGGGCGAGAGGTTGACGGTCGCCAGGTGCAGGGCGGTGCCCGTCTCGATGGCGTGCCGGTAGATCAGCGCGTCGTGGAGGGCGTCGCCGTCGCGGGCCGCCATCCGCGCCAGGTCGCCTTTGCGTGGTTTCGGCGGTTTGTAGGTGACGAACGTGCCGCCGGTGCGGCCGCGCCGCGACTCGACGAACCCCTCCTGCTGGAGCACCCGGATCGCCTCGCGCAACGTCACCCGGCTGACGCCCAGCATCGGCGCGAGCTCCCGTTCGGCGGGGAGCCGCTGCCCGTGGTCGATCACCCGCAGCTTGATCACCTGGAGCAGCCGTTCGACGGTCTCCTCGAACGCGTTCCCGCCGCGGACCGGCCGCAGCACGGCCGCCAGAGCCCCTGCCTCGCTGTCGATCAACACCGTTAAGTCCTTGTTTCGGGTCTTGACGATGATCCTCTCATAATTGTTAATGGTCTGACATTAGACCGTTTGCGGCTCCAGACCCCCGGAGGCGTCAGTGTCCGTCCAAGAACCCCACAAGACCCTGTCCGACGACGAGAAACGGCTGCACGAACTGGGCTACGCCCAGGAGCTCAGCCGCTCCATGTCCGGCTTCTCCAACTTCGCCGTCTCCTTCACGATCATCTCGGTGCTGACCGGCTGTCTCACCTCCTACACGATCGGGCTGGCCGGCGGCGGCCCCGTCATGATCACGTGGGGCTGGCTGGGCGTCGGCGGGCTGACCCTGCTCGTCGCGCTTGCCATGGCCGAGGTCTGCTCCAGCTTCCCGACCGCGGGCGGCCTGTACTACTGGTCGGCGAAGCTCGCGAAACGGAACGCCGCCGCCTGGTCCTGGTTCACCGGCTGGTTCAACTTCGTCGGGCAGGTGGCCGTCACCGCGGGCATCGTCTACGGCTCGGCGGGCTTCCTGAACGGCCTGCTCTCGCTCCAGTTCGACTACACCGCGACCCTCACCAACACGTTCGTGATCTTCGTGGTGCTGCTGGTGATCCACGCGCTGCTGAACCAGTTCGGCGTGAAACTCGTCGCGCTCCTCAACAACATCAGCGTCTGGTGGCATGTGATCGGGGTCGCCGTCGTCGTCGCGGTCCTGGTGATCAAACCGTCGCACCACCAGTCGGCCAGCTTCGTGTTCACCCACTTCGAGAACGGCACCGGCTGGAGCTCCGGCCTGTACGCCGCGCTGATCGGCCTGCTGCTGTCGCAGTACACGCTCACCGGCTACGACGCGTCGGCGCACATGACCGAGGAGACCCGCGACGCCGCCCGCTCGGGCCCCAAGGGCATCGTCAACTCCGTGCTGATCTCGATTATCGCGGGCTGGATCCTGCTGCTCGGCGTCACCTTCGCCATCCAGGACTACTCCGACGCCGCCACCAACGGCCCGGTCGGGATCTTCCTGGCCTCCTGCGGGGAGACGGTCGGCAAGCTGCTGATCCTCATCTCCTTCGGCGCCCAGTTCTTCTGCGGCATGGCCTCGGTCACCGCCAACTCGCGGATGATCTACGCCTTCTCGCGGGACGGCGCCCTGCCCTTCTCCGACGTCTGGCACAAGATCAACCATCGGACCAGGACGCCCACCAACGCGATCTGGCTCGCGGCCGGCGGCGCGCTGATCCTCGCCCTGCCCGCGCTGTGGAACAAGACCGCCTACCTCGCCGTCACCTCCGTCGCCGTCATCGGCCTCTACGTCGCCTACGTCATCCCGACGTTCCTGCGGCTGCGGCTCGGCTCGGAGTTCACGCCAGGACCGTGGTCGCTCGGCCGCTGGAGCAGGCCCATCGGCACCATCGCGGTGATCTGGGTCGGCATCATCGCGGTGCTGTTCATGCTGCCGCCGGTCAGTCCCATCACCAAGGACAGCTTCAACTACGCGCCGGTCGCGTTCGCCGTCGTGCTCGGCGGCGCGGGACTGTGGTGGGTGGTCTCGGCCCGCAAATGGTTTAAGGGACCGAAGGTTCAGGGCAGTCCCGAAGAGCTGGCGGCCATCGAGGACGAACTGAGGTCCGTGTGACGCTCGAAGAACTACGCGTCGCCGTGGAGGCGGGCCGCATCGACACCGTGATCATCGCGATCACGGACATGCAGGGCCGCCTCCAGGGCAAGCGGCTGTCGGCCCGCTACTTCCTGGAGGAGGTGGCGGGGCACGGCAGCGAAGGCTGCAACTACCTGCTGGCCGTGGACGTCGACATGAACACGGTCGACGGGTACGCGATGTCGTCGTGGGAACGCGGCTACGGCGACTTCGTGATGCGGCCCGATCTGGCGACGCTCCGGGCCGTCCCCTGGCAGGAGGGGGCGGCTCTGGTCGTCGCGGACCTGCTGTGGGAGTCGGACGCCCCGGTCGTCGCCTCGCCGCGGCAGATCCTGAAGCGGCAGCTCGACCGGCTCGACGAACGCGGTCTGACGGCGTTCGTCGGCACCGAACTGGAGTTCATCGTCTACCAGGACACCTACGAGGCGGCCTGGAGCAAGGGCTACCGGTCGCTGACCCCCGCCAACCAGTACAACGTGGACTACTCGCTGCTCGGCGGGGCGCGCGTCGAACCGCTGCTGCGCCGGATCCGCAACGACATGGCGGGGGCCGGGCTGTACGTGGAGTCGGCGAAGGGCGAATGCAACCTCGGCCAGCACGAGATCGCCTTCCGGTTCGCCGACGCGCTCACCACCTGCGACAACCACGCCCTCTACAAGACGGGCGCCAAGGAGATCGCCGCGCAGGAGGGCATGGCCCTGACGTTCATGGCCAAACCCAACGAGCGCGAAGGCAACTCCTGCCACATCCACCTCTCGCTGCGCTCCGCGGACGGCACCCCCGTCATGGCGGGCGAAGGACCGCACGGCCTGTCGGAGCTGGGCGCCCGGTTCATCGCCGGGCAGCAGGCGTGCCTGCGCGACTTCACCCTGCTCCTCGCCCCCAACATCAACTCCTACAAGCGGTTCCAGCCCGGATCGTTCGCCCCCACCGCGATCAAATGGGGGGTCGACAACCGGACCTGCGCGCTCCGGCTCGTCGGGCACGGACCGTCACTGCGAGTGGAGAACAGGGTGCCCGGCGGGGATGTGAACCCTTACCTCGCGGTGGCCGCGCTGATCGCGGCCGGACTGCACGGCATCGACGAGGAGCTGGAGCTGGAGCCCGCGTTCGAGGGCAACGCCTACACCAGCGGAGCGGCCACCGTCGCGCGGACCCTGCGAGACGCCCGCGCCGACTGGATCGAAAGCCCCGTCACCGGGGAAGTGTTCGGCAGGGAGGTCGTCGAGCACTACGCCAACTACGCGCAGGTCGAAATCGACTCCTACGACCGGGCCGTCACCGACTGGGAGATGTACCGGGGATTCGAAAGGCTGTGATGGAGCTCATCAATCCGGCGACGGAACAGGTCGTCGCCACCGTCCCGCACGCCTCGGCCGCCGAGATGGACCAGGCGGTCGAACGGGCGGCGCGCGCCTTCGAAAGCTGGCGGAAGGTCGCGCCCGGCGACAGGGCGCGGCTGCTCCGCGCGTTCGCCGCCGCGATCGACTCCCACCTGGAGGAACTGGCCCGGCTCGAAGTCGACAACGCGGGCCACCCCATCGGGCAGGCCCGATGGGAGGCCGGCAACCTGCGGGACGTCCTGACCTACTACGCGGGCGCGCCCGAACGGCTCACCGGGCTGCAGATCCCCGTCGCGGGCGGCCTCGACGTCACGTTCAAGGAGCCCCTCGGCGTGGTCGGGGTGATCGTGCCGTGGAACTTCCCGATGCCGATCATGGGCTGGGGGATCGCGCCCGCGCTCGCCGCCGGGAACACCGTGATCGTCAAACCGGCCGAGTGGACGCCGCTGACGGCGCTGCGCGTCGCCGAACTGGCCCTGGAAGCCGGACTGCCCGAAGGAGTCCTGCAGGTCGTGCCGGGGGAGGGGCCCGTCGCCGGACGGCGGCTCGTCGACCACCCGGCCGTCCGGAAGATCGTCTTCACCGGGTCGACCCGCGTCGGGAAAGAACTGATGGCGGCGTGCGCGCCCCAGGTCAAACGGCTCACCCTCGAACTCGGCGGCAAGAGCGCCAACCTGGTCTTCGCCGACGCCGACCTGGAGAAAGCCGCCGCCACCGCCCCCTACGCCGTGTTCGAGAACGCCGGACAGGACTGCTGCGCCCGCTCCCGGATCCTCGTCGAAGAAACCGTCTACGAACGGTTCATGGAACTGCTCGAACCAGCCGTCAAAGGCGTGATCGTCGGGGATCCGCGGGCCGAAACCACCGAAGTGGGGCCGCTCGTCAGCAAAGAACACCTGGCCAGAGTGCAGGCGTACGTGCCCGACGACGCACCCGTCGCCTTCCGCGGCTCCGCACCCCACGGGCCCGGCTACTGGTTCGCGCCCACCGTCCTCGCCACACCCCGCTACGCCACCCTGCCGGCCTGGAACGAAGAAGTGTTCGGGCCCGTCGTGACCATCGCGACCTTCCGAGACGAAGACGAAGCGGTCCGGATCGCCAACGACACGTCCTACGGGCTGTCCGGCTCGATCTGGACACGCGACCTCGCCCGAGCCCTGCGCACCTCCCGCGCCATCGACTCCGGCAACCTCTCAGTGAACTCCCACTCCTCGGTCCGCTACTGGACCCCGTTCGGCGGCTACAAAGAATCCGGCTTCGGCCGCGAACTCGGCCCCGACGCCCTCGACTCCTTCACCGAAACCAAGAACGTCTTCATCTCCACCGACTGAACCCCACCCGCTGAACCCGAGAGGTTGGATCACCCATGCAGCGTCTTGAAGGCCGGACCGCCGTCGTGACGGGCGGAGCCAGCGGCATCGGCCTCGCCACCGCACGCAGACTCACCGCCGAAGGCGCCAAAGTCATCATCGCCGACGTCGACGACACCAACGGCAAAACCCACGCCGACGAACTCAACGGCCTGTTCATCAAAGTCGACGTCACCAGCGAAGAGGAAGTCAAAGCCCTCTACCAGACAGTCCACGACACCTACGGCAGCGTCGACATCGCCTTCAACAACGCCGGAATCTCCCCACCCGACGACGACTCCATCCTCGAAACCAGCCTCGAAGCATGGAAACGCGTCCAAGAAGTCAACCTCACCTCCGTCTACCTGTGCTGCAAATACGCCATCCCCTACATGCGCGCCCAAGGCAAAGGCTCCATCATCAACACCGCCTCGTTCGTCGCCCGCATGGGCGCCGCCACCTCCCAAATCTCCTACACCGCCTCCAAAGGCGGCGTCCTCGCCATGTCACGCGAGCTCGGCGTCCAGTTCGCCCGCGAAGGCATCCGCGTCAACGCCCTCTCACCCGGCCCCGTCAACACCCCCCTCCTCCAAGAACTCTTCGCCAAAGACCCCGAACGCGCCGCCCGCCGCCTCATCCACATCCCCACCGGCCGATTCGCCGAACCCGAAGAAATCGCCGCAGCCGTCGCCTTCCTCGCCAGCGACGACTCCTCCTACATCACCGCCAGCGAATTCCTCGTCGACGGCGGCATCTCCGGCGCCTACGTCACCCCCCAGTAACCTCCAGTTTGCATAACCCCCGACCTGCCCATACTCTTCACTCATACCGACGCGGGGTGGAGCAGCTCGGTAGCTCGCTGGGCTCATAACCCAGAGGTCGCAGGTTCAAATCCTGTCCC
>NZ_BAAGZI010000269.1:0-8503 GCF_054778695.1 Actinocorallia lasiicapitis | reverse complement strand
GTCCGGCCGGATCCCGGTCACCTCATGGCCGAGCCGGACGACGCCGCCGCTCAGCCGGACCTCCTCGGCGAGCGCCCGCGCGACGGCCGGGAAGTCGACGATCGCGGTGGTCGGCGAGTGCAGCGCGGCCAGCCCGTCGGCGTGCGGCTCGATCTCCCTCAGCGCGCGCCGGTCCAGCCGGCGCAGCCCGGGCACCCCGTTCAGGACGGCCCTGCGCTCGATCTCCAGCAGCGGTTCCAGCTCGGCCTGGCCGCGCGCCACGACGACCTTGCCGCACTCGTCGTAGGCGATCCCGCGCAGCCCGCAGAACTCCTTGAGCAGCCCGATCCCGCGCCGGCACAGCTCGGCCTTGAGCGAGCCCGGCTGGTAGTACAGCCCGGCGTGCGCGACGCCGCTGTTGTGCCCGGTCTGGTGGCGGGCGACGGCGTCCTCCTTCTCCAGGACGGTCACCTCGTGCCCCAGCTCGCCGAGCCGCCGGGCCACCGCGAGCCCCAAGATCCCCGCCCCCACCACACCGATACGCACGAACCAGACGTTACCGGGCGCTCACTCCGCTGTCAGCGGGCGCGGGAGGGCTCAGCGGCCGAGCCGTTTGCGGCCCTGCGCGCGGACGCGCCGCCGCTGGGAGGGGTCGAGCAGCAGATAGGCGCCGACCGGCACGACGATCAAGCCAAGAATCAGCAGGGTCGACAGCAGCGGAGGAAGGATGAACCAGAGGACCGCCGCAGCGATCACTCCACCGAGGACTGCCTTGTTGCGCGGTGACATGCCGTCCGCCTTTCGTGGGCCCCGGGAGCTCGGAGCGCTGAACGGACAACGTGTCTGCCCGTCCCGCGGTTCCACGATATATCGCGTCTGGGGGAAACCGTGTCTGGGGGAAGCGCCTCTTCAGGAGGTCAGTTCTCGCCCAGGTGCCGCAGGGCGACGCCATGGAGCAGGCCGTTGCTGCACAGGACGCTGCCGCCGTCCGGCGTGGGGTTGCCGGTGAGGTCGGTGAAGGTCCCGCCCGCCTCCTCCACGATCACCTGGAGGGCCGCCAGGTCCCACAGAGAGATCGGCGCGACCGGGTCGCGCGGTTCGGCGGAGATGTCGACGGAGCCCTCGGCGACCATCATGTGCGACCAGAAGTCGCCGTAGGCGCGGCTGCGCCACGCCTCCCGGCTGAGGTCGAGGAACCCGCCCAGATTGCCCGCGACGTCCCAGCTCTGCACGCTGGAGTAGGAGAACGACGCGTCGGACAGCTCGTTGACCTGCGAGACCTGGAGCCGGGACGCCTTGGTGAGGCTCCGGCCCGTCCAGGCGCCGCCGCCCTTCGCCGCCCACCAGCGCTTGCCGAGCGCGGGCGCCGACACCAGCCCGACGACGACCTGGTCATCCTCCATCAGGGCGATCAGCGTGGCCCAGACGGGCACGCCGCGCACGAAGTTCTTGGTGGCGTCGATCGGGTCGATCACCCAGCAGCGCTGGCTGTAGCCGCTGCGCCCGAACTCCTCCCCGACGACGGCGTCGCGTGGTCTGGCCCGCTTGAGAGTGCCCCTGATCTGCTCTTCGACGGCGCGGTCGGCGTCACTGACGGGAGTCATATCGGGCTTGGTCTCGATCTGCAGATCGAGCGCGCGGAAACGGCGCGTTGTGAGATCGTCGGCCGCGTCCGCCAGGACGTGGGCGAGACGGAGATCATCAGAGTATCCATCGGCCACGACGTGGGAATCTATCGTGAAAACGATCCTTACCAGCCAGTAACATTTTGAGCCGCGCCATTAGCGGAGTCATGGCCGTCCCGCCGCCGCCCGGGTGGGACCATGGCGGAATGGCTTACGAACTGCCGGACTGGGTGGCCGAGCTCACCGACCCGCGTCGGGCGCAGACGACCGAGCAGCTCGCCGACCGGCTGGTGCCGCTCGCCGAGCAGGCGATCGACATCTCACGACGGCTCCAGGCCCAGCTCACCGAGCTCAACGCGCCGTTCGAGCCCGAAGCGCTCCAGGCGCTGGTGGACGTCCTGCACACCCGCTCCGCGCAGGCCTTCAACGAGGTGAACGGCGAGATCGAGAACACCGGCCAGGACCGGGTGGCCCGGATTCTGCGCCGCGCGGGATCCCGCGCCGAGGTCCGCGAACGGCTGGCCGCCGAGGTGTTCCCCGCGCTCAAGGCGCAGCAGCGGGTGGTGTGCGAGCGGATCGGCGACCGCACCGCCGACGCCGTCCAGTCCGCGGCCACGACCCTGCTGACCAGGACAGGTGAGCTGGCGGCGGCCGTCACGGCCATGGTCCACCAGGTGCTGCCCGCCGCGCAGGAGGGGCTGAGCCTGGCGGGCCGTGTCTCGGCGCTGACGGGACGGGTCAGGAAGGCGGGCCGCGGCCCCGTCTCCGACGAGCTGCGCCGTGAGGCCGCCGAGACGGCCGCCGCCTGCGAGGAGACTCTGGGCCGGCTCGAACTCGAATGGTCGATGATCGGCGCGCGGGCCTCGTCGGTGCGGGCGGCGCTGCGGGCCGTCGAGGAGGCGGCGTTCACCGAGGTCACCCAGGAGATGTCGGAGTGCGTCGCGGAGCTGGCGCCCGCCCACGTCAAGGCGCTGAACGAGACCGAGGTCCGGGCGATGGCCCTGCTGGCCGAGGGCTAGCGCCGTTCGGGCGGTGGCTTGCGGCCGGTCATCGAACGTTCCAGTTCGGACAGGAACACGGCTTCGGCCTGGCGTTCGCGGGGGCTGGCCGAACCGCCGACCACGACCAGCAGCACGGCCGTCACGAGGCTGCCGGAGCCGATCAGCGGCAGCAGCAGGAGCGCGGGATCGGCGCCGGGCACGTCCGGCAGCAGCGGCCCGTCGGCCGACAGCGCCGCCATCCCCGTGTAGTGCATCCCGCTGACGGCCGCCGCCATCACGACCGACGCGCCGAACGTCGCGCGCCAGGCGCTCAGCCGGGTGGAGAACCAGAGCGCGACCGTCGAAGCGGTGATCGCGATCACGACGGAGAGCCAGACCAGGAACGGATCGTAGGAGAGGGTCGCGCCCGCGTTCATCGCGGCCATCCCGGTGTAGTGCATCACCGCGACGCCGGTTCCCATCATCACCCCGCCGACCACGATCGGCCGTTCCCGCGCCACGAGGTACAGCCCGGCGCCGACGACCCCGATGGCCAGCAGCGAGCTGAAGATCGTCAGCGGGACGTCGTAGCGGATGGGCGCGCCGGGGATGCCGAAGCCGAGCATCGCGACGAAGTGCATCGCCCAGATCCCGGTGCCGCCGATGGCGACCGCGCCGCCGGCCAGCCAGCCGGCCTCGGTGGCCGGGCTGGACGCGATCCGTGCGCGGGCGGTGCACTGGAGGCCGAGCAGGCAGCCGGAAACGGACAGAAGGTAAGCGAGGCCGGGGTTGACGGGGCCGTGAACGGCCTGGTGGAGGGGTACTTCGGCGAGAAACACGAAAATCCTTCAGGTTGAGCTCGAGCGAGCATACCGCCTGGTAGGAAAGCGTTTCAGTTGGGTGTTTCGTCACGGTTAGTTAGAAGTCTCCGGAAGGATTCCAGCCGCTCCGCCGTGGCATGGCCTGCCGCCACCCACGCGTCGAGCGCGCAGGTCGGCTCCAGATGCGTGCAGAGCGGCGGGCACTCCGCCGAACCCTCGATCAGATCGGGGAAACCGAGGATCAGATCCTCCGGCGTGATGTGTGCGAGCCCGAACGACCGCACCCCCGGGGTGTCGATGATCCACCCGCCGTCCGGCAGCTCCAGCGCCAGCGCCGACGAGGAGGTGTGCCGGCCGCGGCCGGTGACCGCGTTGACATGGCCGACCGCCCGGTGCGCCTCGGGCACCAGCGCGTTGACCAGGGTCGACTTCCCGACGCCCGAATGGCCGACGAGCACGCTCATCCTGTCCTTGAGCAGGGCGCGCAGCCCCGACACGTCCTCACCGCGCCTGGTCACCCAGAACGGGACGCCCAGCGGCTCGTAGATGTCGAGCAGCTTGGTCGGCGGCGCCAGATCGGACTTGGTCAGGCAGAGCAGGGCGTCCATCCCGGCGTCACGGGCCGCGACCAGACAGCGGTCGATCATCCCGATCCGCGGCTCCGGATCGGCCAGCGCCGTGACGATCACGAGCTGGTCGGCGTTGGAGACGATCACCCGTTCGACGTCGTCGGTGTCGTCGGCCGTCCGGCGCAGGATCGAGGTGCGCGGCTCGACCCGCACCACCCGGGCGAGCGCGTCCGGCTGGCCGGAGGTGTCGCCGACCAGCGCCACCCGATCGCCCACCACGACGCCCTTGCGGCCCAGCTCACGGGCGCGCATCGCGGTCACCGCGATCTGCGGCTGCTTGCGTTTGCCCGTCTCGACCAGGCAGCGGTACCGGCCCCTGTCGACCGCGACGACCAGCCCGTACACGGCGTCGTCATGGGCGGGCCTGGTGCGCGTGCGCGGGCGCGAACCACGTCCGGGGCGTACCCGGACGTCGTCCTCGTCGAGGTGCTTCCAGTCGCGGGCTATGTCACTGCTCCAACATCTCGGACCAGAGGGAAACGAAGTCGGGGAGTGTCTTGCCCACCGTGCCCGGGTTCTCCACCTCGACACCCGGCACGACCAGGCCGAGGGTCGCGCCGGCCATCACCATGCGGTGGTCGTCGTAGGTGTGGAACAGGCCGCCGTGCAGCGGACGCGGCCGGATCACGACACCGTCCTCGGTCTCGTCGGCGTCGCCGCCGAGCCGGTTGATCTCCGCGACGGTCGCGGCGAGCCGGTCGGTCTCGTGGCCGCGGATGTGCGCGACGCCCCGGAACCGGGACGGCCCGTCGGCGAGCGCCGCGACCATGGCCAGGACCTGCATCAGTTCGGGCGCGTCGGCCAGGTCGACGTCGATGCCGTGGATCGTGCCGGTGCCGCGCACGGTCAGGTCGCCGTCGGCGTAGGTGACCTCGCCGCCCATCGCGGCCAGCAGTGTGCGGAGCCTGTCACCCGGCTGGGTGGTGACGGCGGGCCAGTCGCGGACCGTCACCTGGCCGCCGGTGACGACGGCCGCGGCCAGGAACTGGGCGGCGTTCGACAGATCGGGCTCGATCCGCACCTCGCCGCTGCGCAGCGGTCCTGGCGCGACCCGCCACACGTTCTCGCCGACCTCGACCTGCGCTCCGGCGGCGCGCAGCATCAGCACCGTCATCTCCAGATGCGGGGCGGACGGCACCGGCGGCCCGACGTGCCGCAGCTCCAGGCCCTTGTCGAAGCGGGGCGCGCTGAGCAGCAGCCCCGACACGAGCTGGGAAGAGCTGGAAGCGTCCAAGGTGATGGCGCCGCCGGTGACCGCTCCGGTGCCGGCCAGCGTGAACGGCAGGAGGCCGCGGCCCTCGTCGCGGATCTCGATGCCGAGCTCGCGGAGCGCGCCGAGGATCGGGCCCATCGGACGGGTCCTGGCGTGCGGGTCGCCGTCGAACCGGATCTCGCCCTCGGCGAGCGCGGCGACGGGCGGCACGAACCGCATGACGTTCCCCGACAGCCCGCAGTCGACGTCGGCCGGGCCTGACAGATCGCCGGGCAGCACGTACCAGTCGGCGCCCTCGTCGTTGACCGGGACGCCCAGCTCCCGCAGCGCGCCCGCCATCAGCAGGGTGTCGCGGCTGCGCAGCGCGCCCTTCAGCACGCTCGGCCCGCCCGCGAGCGCGGCCAGGACCAGGGCGCGGTTCGTCATCGACTTCGACCCGGGCAGGGTGACGACGGCGTGCACCGGCCCCTGCGCGACGGGGGCGTTCCAGACGGTCATGAACCCAGCCTATCGGTCTGCGGCCGAGTCAAGTTCCCGCCATTTGCGGCCAATCCTTCGTCCCTTGGCCCGCCGCCGCCGCTTGATCCACAGACGGCGGGGAAATGCTGATCACAGTTAGTAAGCCAAGGAGACTACGTGGACGAGTTGTTGCTGGCGCGCCTCCAGTTCGGCGTGACCACGGTCTACCACTTTCTGTTCGTGCCGGTCACGATCGGACTGTCGCTGCTGGTGGCGATCCTGCAGACGAAGTACCACCGGTCCGGTGAAGAACGGTACAAACGCGCCACGAAGTTCTGGGGGAAACTGTTCCTCATCAACTTCGCGCTCGGGCTCGCCACCGGTCTCGTGCAGGAATTTCAGTTCGGTATGAACTGGAGTGAGTACTCGCGATTCGTCGGCGACATCTTCGGGGCGCCGCTGGCCATGGAGGCGCTGCTGGCGTTCTTCGTGGAGTCGACCTTCCTCGGGCTGTGGATCTTCGGCTGGGACAAGCTGCCCAAGAAGATCCATCTGGCCTGCATCTGGATCGCCGCGCTCGGCACCATGCTGTCGGCGTTCTTCATCCTCGCCGCGAACTCGTGGATGCAGAACCCGGTCGGCTACACCTACAGCGAGGTCAACAGGCGCGCCGAGCTGACCGACTTCGGGGCGGTGCTCACCAACAAGGTCCTGCTGGCGACCTTCCCGCACACGATCTTCGCGTGCTGGGCGACCGGCGGCGTCCTCATGATCGGCGTCTCGGCCTGGCACCTCGGCAAGAACCGGAACGTGGACGTCATGCGGCCGTCGCTGCGGCTCGCGCTGGTGTTCACGCTGATCGGCTCGATCGGGTTCCTGCTCTCCGGCGACCTGCTCGGCAAGGCCATGACCGAGACCCAGCCGATGAAGATGGCCGCCGCCGAGGCGCTGTACGAGACCGAGCAGCCCGCCTCGTTCTCGCTGTTCACCATCGGCAGCCTCAGCGGCGACAAACCGCTGTGGTCGCTGGAGCTGCCCGACCTGCTGTCGTTCCTGGCCACCGGTAAGTTCGACGGCAAGGTCCAGGGCATCAACGACCTGCAGGCCGAGTACCAGGCCAAATACGGGCCAGGCGACTACCGGCCCTACATCCCGATCACCTACTGGGGCTTCCGGATCATGGTCGGGGCGGGGTTGCTGATCGCGCTCGTCTCCGTCGTCGGGCTCTGGCTGACCCGCAAGGGACGGCTGCCGAGCCGCCGGTGGGTGTGGCGGCTCGCGACCTGGTCGATCGTCCTGCCGTTCATCGGCGTCTCCTTCGGCTGGATCTTCACCGAGATGGGCCGCCAGCCCTGGCTGGTGTTCGGCGTGCTCAAGACGGCCGACGGAGTGTCGCCGACGGTGACCAGCGGCACGGTGCTCACCTCCTTCGCCGTCTTCACCGCGCTGTACGCGGTGCTCGCGGTGGTCGAGTTCGGGCTGATGTTCCGCTACGCCAAGCAGGACCCGCCGCAAGAGGCGCCGTCCGACGAGACCAAGCTCGACTTCGCCTACTAGGGGCCCGATCATGCACCTCTACCACCTGTGGTTCATCGCCATCGCGGTCCTGTGGATCGGCTACTTCTTCCTCGAGGGCTTCGACTTCGGCGTCGGCATCCTCACCCGGCTCCTGGCGCGCGGCGACACCGAACGCCGCGTGCTCATCAACACCATCGGCCCCGTCTGGGACGGCAACGAGGTCTGGCTGGTGACCGCCGGCGGCGCGACGTTCGCGGCGTTCCCCGAGTGGTACGCCACCCTGTTCAGCGGGTTCTACATCCCGCTGCTGCTGATCCTGCTGGCGCTGATCGTCCGGGCGGTCGCGTTCGACTACCGGGGCAAGCGCTCGGAGGCCTCCTGGAAGGCCGGCTGGGACCAGTGCATCTTCTGGGGTTCGCTGATCCCCTCGTTCCTGTGGGGCCTGATCTTCGCGAACCTGGTGCGGGGCGTGAAGCTGGACGAGCGGCACCTGTACGTCGGCACCCTGTGGGAGCTGTTCAACCCGTACGCGCTGCTCGGCGGGCTGGTCACGATGAGCCTGTTCGTCACGCACGGCGCGGTGTTCCTCGCGCTGAAGACCACCGGCGGGATCCAGGAGCGGGCCAGCCGGATCGCCCAGCCGGCCGGGCTGAGCGCCGCGGTCGTCGCGGTGATCTTCCTGATCTGGACCCAGCTCGCCCACGGCGACGGCTGGACCGCGCTCACCGCGATCCTCGCGGCCCTGGCCCTGGTCGGCGCGCTGGCCATGAACCGGGCCGGGCGCAACGGCTGGGCGTTCAGCCTGTCCGGCGCGTGCATCGTGCTCGCGGTGACGACCCTGTTCCTCGCCCTGTTCCCCGACGTCATGCCGTCGACGATCTCGCCGGACTACAGCCTGACCGTCGAGAACGCCGCCGCGACGCCCAAGACCCTCGGGATCATGACCTGGGTCGCGGTGATCTTCCTGCCGGTCGTCATCGCCTACCAGTCCTGGACCTACTGGGTGTTCCGCAAGCGGATCGGCACCTCGAACATCCCCGTCCCGGCGGCGACCGCGTGAGGCCGTTCGACCCCCGGCTGGCGCGGCACGCCCGCTCCACCCGTCCGTACCTGGCCGTCTGCGCCGTCCTCGGACTGCTGACGGCCGGGTGCGTCATCGCCCAGGCGTGGCTGCTGGCCACCGGGATCGCGACCCTCGCGGTGCCGGTGGCGCTGCTGCCGGTGTTCGCCGTCCGGGCGGTGCTGGCCTGGGCGCAGGAGGTCCTCGCGCACCGGGCGG
>NZ_BAAGZI010000268.1:0-8506 GCF_054778695.1 Actinocorallia lasiicapitis | reverse complement strand
CCGGGCAGTCGGCGGCGGGCGCGATGCCGATCCTGGTGGCGGTCTCGGCGCCGCCCAGGTCGGGCGTGTAGCCCAGGGTCGCGGGGAAGATCTCGCCGAGCGGCCGGTGCCGCCAGCGGCCGGCCAGTTCGGAGTCGCGGGCGGCCCGCCATTCTGGTCCTGCCGGCGGCCTGGTCAGTTCCGCCTGGATCCGCAGGATCGCCAGGACGACGACGGCGAGGCAGGCGGCCGAGGCCACGGCTGCCGTCCAACGGCCCGACGCGTCGCGCATGATGGAGATGTCTACCGCATCGCCGTGACCTGCGTCACCGCCGCACTACCTGAAAAGTTTCTTTCCGATTACCGCAGGACCTGCAGGACAAGGCATTATCTGGACGGCGCATCATCCACCGGTCATCCACCCCAGCGGACCGTCCCTCCCACGGGCCCCCGAAGCAAGGAGTCGTCCCCATGGCGGACTCGTGTGTCGTCGCCCTCGACGTGGGCGGAACGCGCATGAAAGCGGGGCTCGTCGACCAAGACGCGCACGTGATCACGGTGCAGATGCACGACACGGGGCGTGAGGACGGCCCCGGCGCCGTCACCGAACGGCTCGTCAACGTGGTCCAGGGGCTGACCGACCAGGCACGCGAGCGGGGGCTGCGGCCGTCGGGGGCGGGGGTGGTGATCCCCGGGATCATCGACGAGGTCAACGGGGTGGTGCGCAACGCCGCCAACATCGGCTGGCGCGACTTCCCGCTGCGCGGCCATCTGTCCCAGCATGTGGACCTGCCGGTGGCGATCGGCCACGACGTCCGCGCGGGCGGGCTCGCCGAGTCGGTGCTGGGCGCGGGCCAGGGCGAACGGGACATGCTCTTCCTGCCGCTCGGCACCGGCATCGCCGCCGCGATGATCATGGATGGACGTCCGTTCAGCGGCGGCGGCTACGGCGGCGAGATCGGCCACATGCAGATCGATCCGAACGGCCATGTCTGCGGCTGCGGGGCCCGCGGCTGCCTGGAGACGATCTCGTCGGCGTCGGCGGTGTCGCGGCGCTACTCCGAGCGGGCCGGCGTGCAGGTCAGCGCCGCCGAGGTGGCACGGCGCGTCCAGATCCGCGAGCCCCTCGCCCTGGAGATCTGGAAGGACTGCACCGACTCCCTGGCCACCGCGCTGCTCGCCTACATGAGCATCTGCTCACCCGCCCAGATCGTGATCGGCGGCGGGCTCGCCGAGTCGGGCGAGACCCTGATCGCGCCCGTCCGCGCCGAGGTCGAACGGCGGATGACCTTCCACCGGCCGGTCCGGATCGTCCGGGCGGCGCTCGGCGACCGCGCGGGCCTGCTCGGCGCGGCGCTGCTCGGCCGCACCGCCTGACCTGCCCTCCCGGCTTCCATCAGGTGAGACGGGATTTTCGGGAATGGTCCCGGCCGTGCGACAGTTGTGCCTGGACAGACGGTTACCCTGTGCGCCCATCTTCTGGAGTGGAACGTGTCTTTGCCTCCGCTGGTCGAGCCCGCGGCCGAGTTGACCCGTGACGAGGTCAACCGGTACTCGCGGCACCTGATCATCCCCGATGTGGGGATGACCGGGCAGAAGCGACTGAAGAACGCCAAGGTGCTGGTCGTCGGCGCCGGCGGTCTCGGTTCGCCCGCGCTCATGTATCTCGCCGCGGCCGGTGTCGGCACCCTCGGCATCATCGACTTCGACATCGTCGACGAGTCGAACCTGCAGCGCCAGATCATCCACCGCCAGGCCACCCTCGGCCTGCCGAAGGCCGAGTCGGCCGCGGCGACGGTGCGTGAGATCAACCCGCTGATCGAGCTGAAGGTCCACAACGTCGCGCTCGACCGCGACAACGTGATGGAGATCTTCGCCCAGTACGACCTGATCGTCGACGGCACCGACAACTTCGCCACCCGGTACATGGTCAACGACGCCGCCGTGCTGCTGAACAAGCCGTATGTGTGGGGTTCGATCTACCGGTTCGACGGCCAGGCGTCGGTGTTCTGGTCCGAGCACGGCCCCTGCTACCGCTGCCTCTACCCCGAGCCCCCGCCCCCCGGCATGGTGCCGTCCTGCGCCGAGGGCGGCGTCCTCGGCGTGCTCTGCGCGTCGATCGGCTCGATCCAGGTCAACGAGGCCATCAAGCTGCTGACGGGCATCGGCGAGCCGCTCGTCGGCCGGCTGATGATCTACGACGCCCTGGAGATGACCTACCGCCAGGTCAAGGTCCGCAAGGACCCCGAGTGCCCGCTGTGCGGCAAGAACCCGTCGATGACGGAGCTGCTGGAGGACTACGAGGCCTTCTGCGGCGCGGTCTCCGACGAGGCCGCCGACGCCGCGAAGGACTCCACCATCACGGTCGGCGAGCTGAAGGCCCTCCAGGACGCGAACGAGCCGATCTTCCTGATCGACGTCCGTGAGCCCAACGAGTACGAGATCGTGTCGATCCCGGGCGCGACCCTGATCCCGAAGGGCGAGTTCCTCAACGGCAACGCCCTGGAGAAGCTCCCCCAGGACAAGAAGATCGTCCTGCACTGCAAGTCGGGCGTCCGCTCCGCCGAGGCGCTGGCCGTGGTGAAGAGCGCCGGCTTCGCCGACGCCGTGCACGTCGGCGGCGGGGTCCTGGCCTGGGTCCGCCAGATCGACCCGAGCCTGCCCAGCTACTAGCAACACCCGCCGACGTGGCAGGATCCCCGTGTGGAGGAGTACGCGGAGCTGGTGCTGCAGGTCGTGGAGAGGATTCCGGCCGGGCGGGTCATGACCTACGGGGACGTCGCGGAGTATCTCGGGCGGGGCGGCCCGCGTCAGGTCGGACGGGTGATGGCCACCCAGGGCGGTGGCGTGCCGTGGTGGCGTGTGATCAGGGCCGACGGCCGGTTCCTGCCCGGCCACGAGGCCCGTGCCCGGGAGCGGTATCTGGCCGAGGGCACCCCGCTGCGCGGGGACGAGCGGGTCGACGTCCGGGCGGCCCGCTGGGACGGGGCCTGAAAAGGATCTAGGCCGACTTGCGGCGGGCCGGCGCCTTCTTCGCGGCCGGTTCCTTCTCGGCCGGCTTCTTGGCCGGGGGCCTGCGGGCCGCGGGCTTCTTGGCGGTGGCCGTCCTGGACTTCTTGGCGGCGTCCACGCTGGCCCGGAGCGCGGCCAGCAGATCGGTGGCGGCGGGCTTGTCGTCGGCCGCGTCCGCCGGCTGGACGACCTCCCGGCCCTCGACCTTCGCGTCGATGACGGCCTGGACGGCCTCCCGGTAGGCGTCGGTGTACTCCGACGGGTCGAAATCGGCCGCCATCGTCTCGATCAGGGACTCGGCCATGGCCAGTTCCTGCGGCCTGATCTCGAACTCCTCGTCGAGGAAGGGGAACGCGGGCTGGCGGACCTCGTCCGGCCAGAGCATGGTCTCCAGCACGAACACCCCGTCGGCGACCCTGAGAGTGGCCAGGGACTCCCGCTGCCGCAGCGCCACCTTGACCACGGCGACCTGCCCCGACTGCTCCAGGGCGTCCCTGAGCAGCACGTACGGTTTGGCGCCGTGGCCGTCGGGCTCCAGGTAGTAGGTCTTGTTGAAGTAGATCGGATCGACCTGGTCCAGCGGGGTGAACTGCAGGACGTCGATCCGCCGCGACGTGCTGAGCGGCAGGTCGGCGAAGTCCTCGTCGGTCAGCACGACCATCTCGCCGGTCGGCAGCTCGTACCCCTTGGCGATGTCGCCGTAGGGCACCTCCTCGCCGTCGATCTGGCAGACCCGCTTGTACTTGATCCGGCCGCCGTCCTCCCGGTGCACCTGGTGGAACGACACGTCGCGCTGCTCGGTGGCCGAGTACAGCTTGACGGGGATCGTCACCAACCCGAAGGAGATGGCTCCCTTCCAGATGCTCCTCATATTGGGCCCTTACCCAGGAGCGTCCGATTCGATTCGGGGTAAGGGATCAGGTGTGGAAGTGATCGAACCCATGCTGGCCACCCTCGCGGGGCTGCCGGACGATCTCGAGCGCTGGGCCCTGGAACTAAAGTGGGACGGGGTCCGGGCGCTCGCCTATGTGGAGTCGGGGGAGGTCCGGGTGGCGGGACGGCGCGGCCGGACCGTCACCGGCCACTACCCCGAGCTCGGCACCCTCGCCGACCTGCTCGGCGACCGCGACGCCGTGCTGGACGGCGAGATCGTCGCGTTCGCCGACGGCCGGCCCTCCTTCGAACGCCTCCAGCGCCGGATGCACGTCGCCCGGCCCTCCCCCACCCTGATCAGGACCGTCCCGATCAGATATGTGGTCTTCGATCTGCTGCGGCTGGACGGCGCGTCGCTCTGCGATCTGCCCTACACGCGGCGGCGGGAGCTCCTGGAGGAGCTGGACCTCGCGGCGGGCCCCGTCGAGGTGCCGCCGTACCTGCCCGCGGAGGACCGTGAGCAGGTCGAGGAGCTGCTGGCCTACACCCGGGAGGAGAACCTGGAGGGCCTGGTCGCCAAACGGCTCGACTCCAAGTACTCCCCGGGGCGGCGCACCACCCTCTGGCGGAAGATCAAGAATGTCAGGACCCAGGAGGTGGTGGTCGTGGGCTGGCGGGACGGCCAGGGGCGCCGCCACGGCGCGGTCGGCTCGCTGCTCTGCGGCTACTTCGACGGCGACGACCTGATCTTCGCAGGGCATGTCGGGACCGGCTTCTCCGACGCCGTCCTCGACGAGCTGGCCGCCCTGCTCGAGCCCCTGGCCAGGACCGGCACCCCGTGCTCCGGCGCGATCCCCGGGGAGGTCGCCAAGGAGGCCCACTGGGTGGAGCCCGTGCTCGTCGGCGAGGTGGCCTTCGCGGAGTGGACGTCCGAGGGGCGGCTGCGCCATCCGTCGTGGCGGGGCCTGCGCACCGACCAGGATCCCCGGGAGGTCACCCGTGAGTAAGGTCCAGATCACCGTCGACGGAAGGCAGCTCTCGCTGTCGAACCTGGACAAGCCGCTCTACCCGCACTTCACCAAGGGCGAGGTGATCGACTACTACACGCGGATCTCGCCGGTCCTGCTGCCGCATCTGGCCGCCCGCCCGGTCACCAGGATCCGCTACCCCGACGGCGTCGACGGGGTGAAGTTCTTCGAGAAGAACGCCCCGCGCGGCACCCCCGACTGGGTCGAGACCGCCCGGATCCCCACCCCGGGCGGCCGCACCGAGTCGGTCGACTACGTGCTGATCGACGGGCTGCCCGCCCTGGTCTGGTGCGCGAACCTGGCCGCGCTGGAGCTGCACGTCCCGCAGTGGAAGGTCGACGCGTCCGGCCGGCAGCTCGACAACGACCTACTGGTCTTCGATCTCGACCCCGGCGATCCGGCGACCTTCCGGGAGGCGTGCACGGCGGCGCTGCTCGTCAAGGACGTCCTGGCCGAGGACGGGCTGGACGCCTACCCCAAGAGCAGCGGCAAGAAGGGGCTGCACCTGTACGTCCCGGTCAAGGGGATCGACACGCCCGCCTACGCCAAGGGGATCGCGGAGCGGCTGGAGGCCGAGCACGGCGGGCTGGTCGTCAGCCGGATGGACCGCAGGCTGCGTCCGGGGAAGATCTTCCTGGACTGGTCACAGAACAGCGGGCCCAAGACGACCGTCGCGCCCTACTCGCTGCGCGCCGGCGCCTCCCCCTCGGTCTCCACCCCGCTGACCTGGGACGAGGTCGAGTCGGGCGATCCCGTGCGCTACTCCCCCGACGACGTCCTGGACCGGATCGAGGAGTACGGGGACCTGTTCGCACCGCTCCTGGACTGAGGACGTACGGTGAAATCATCGAGCCCTCACTCAGGGAGCTCGCCCGATGGGAGGTGTGAGCCATGCCGGATCCGCTGGACGAAGCACCCGAAGGCGACATTCTTGAACAGCTCTCCGAGGTGGTCGGAGACCCCCCGGAACCGTCAGGACCGGTGCCGTTGGAGGCCGATGAGGCCGACGTCACCGAACAGCGCCGGGAGATTCGGCTGGATGAGGACGAATATCGGTGAGTTATCCATGGTGACCCGCGAGGTTACCCGCGCGTAGGATGATGGGATTGTGCAGCCGTCGAACAACGGCTGGCGAAATTTGTCCCTCACCTCCATGGTGTTAGCAGAAGGAGCATGGTCGTGACCGCTACTCCGGACGCCCGTCCCCGGGGCACCCGGCTGCCGCGCATGGCCCGTCGGCGACAGCTGCTGGGCGCCGCGCAGGAGGTGTTCGTCGCGCAGGGCTACCACGCCGCCGCGATGGACGAGATCGCCGAGCGCGCCGGAGTCAGCAAGCCCGTGCTCTACCAGCACTTCCCGGGCAAGCTGGAGCTCTATCTGGCCCTGCTGGACGAGCACGCCGAAGGGCTGGTCTCGACCGTCCGCGAAGCGCTGGCCTCCACCCACGACAACAAGCTCCGCGTCCACGCCAGCATGCAGGCGTTCTTCGACTTCGTCTCCGGCGACGGCGAGGCCTACCGGCTGGTGTTCGAGTCCGATCTGCGGAACGTCGCGCAGGTCAGGGCCCGGGTGGAGCGGGCCAACCACAAGTGCGCCGAAATGATCGCCAAGGTGATCCAGGAGGACACCCAGGCGCCCGTCGACGAGGCCTACCTGCTCGGGATGGGCCTGGTCGGGATGGCCGAGGTCAGCGCCCGCTACTGGCTGTCGCAGCAGAAGTCGATCCCGAAGGAGACCGCGGAGAGCGTCATCGCCCGGCTGGCGTGGCGCGGCATCTCGGGTTTCCCGCGGACGTCCGCCACCGACACCGCCTGATCCAGCACCGCGAAGAGGGGCTCTCCCGCCTGGGGAGCCCCTCTTCGGCGTTGTGGCGGACCCTCCTGCCCCGGGGGAATATCTTGGGGAATCGGCCCGCAGCCGGTGTGGCGGATCTGCTATAGCGGGGAACCGCGGGTTGCCGGTACACTGGGTTGCGGAGTGTGACCGCGCGCGGCCGCTGGTTTTGTCGGACGATCAACTGAGACGATCGACTGAATCGCGGCTTGCGTCCACCCCGCGCAGTTCTACTTCATGCGGTCACCCACAACGAAGAAATCGACGGCTGGTCCCTCCCGCGCGAGCGCGCGGCTCAATCCTGAGCCTTGCTGCGCCGCGTACTAAGGCAGGTGTCAAGACTCGCCGCCCAACTACGGAGGCTGAAAGCCCTGACTACGTTCACCGACCTCGGGGTCATGCCCGAAATCGCCGATGCCCTCGCGAGCGAGGGCATCACCTCGCCGTTCCCCATCCAGGCCCTCGCGCTGCCCATCGCGCTCAACGGCTCGGACATCATCGGGCAGGCCCGCACCGGCACCGGGAAGACCTTCGCGTTCGGCATCCCGCTGCTCCAGCGCATCGCCCACGGCGGGAAGGCGCCCCAGGCGCTCGTCGTCGTGCCGACGCGCGAGCTGGCGATCCAGGTCCACGAGGACCTCGTGCTGGCGGGCGGCAAGCTCGGCTCGCGCGTCCTGGCCGTGTACGGCGGACGCGCCTACGAACCCCAGATCGAAGCGCTGCGGGACGGCGTCGACGTCGTCGTCGGCACGCCCGGCCGGATGCTCGACCTGGTCAAGCAGCGCTACCTCGACCTCTCCCAGGTGCAGGTCCTCGTCCTCGACGAGGCCGACCGGATGCTCGACCTGGGCTTCCTGCCCGACATCGAGCGGATCGTCGCGAAGCTGCCCACGCAGCGCCAGACGATGCTGTTCTCCGCCACGATGCCCGGCGAGATCATGAACCTGTCGCGCCGGTACCTGACGCGGCCGACCAACGTCCGGGCCGAGGCGCACGCCGAGTCCGAGGCGCAGCCGAAGGTCGTCCAGCACGTGTGGCAGGCCCACCAGATGGACAAGCCGGAAGTGCTCACGCGCATCCTGCAGGCCGAGGGCCGCGGGCTGACCATGGTGTTCTGCCAGACCAAGCGCACCTGCGACCGGGTCGCCGCCGAACTGACCCAGCGCGGCTTCCAGTGCGCGGCCGTCCACGGCGACCTCGGCCAGGGCCAGCGGGAACGCGCCCTGCGCGCCTTCCGCGCCGGCAAGATCGACGTCCTGATCGCCACCGACGTGGCGGCCCGCGGCCTCGACGTCGACGATGTGACGCACGTCGTCAACTACGAGTGCCCCGAGGACGAGAAGGCCTACGTCCACCGCATCGGCCGGACGGGCCGCGCCGGACGCGAAGGCATCGCGATCACCCTGGTCGACTGGAACGATCTCCAGCGCTGGAAGCTGATCAACAAGGCGCTCGGCATGGACGTCGCGACGCCCGAAGAGACCTACAGCACGTCCCCGCACCTGTACGAGGTGCTGAACATCCCGACGACGGCCACGGGCGTCCTGCCGAAGGACCAGCGCAACACCCGTGAGGGCCTCAACGCCGAAGCCCTCGAGGACATCGGCGAGACCGGCCGGCAGCGCACCCCGCGCCGTCCCGAGCCGGTCGAGGAGCGCGCACCGCGCGCCCGCCGCAACCGCAACCGCACACGGACCCGTTCGGGCGTCCCGCTCCTGGAGACCACCCCGGCACAGGACGAGCCCCGCCGCCCGTCCGAGGCCCCCGAGTCCGAGGCCCCG
>NZ_BAAGZI010000267.1:0-8510 GCF_054778695.1 Actinocorallia lasiicapitis | reverse complement strand
CGCCGGGCGGGAGCCAGGCGCGGGCGGCGGCGCGCAGGGTGACCGGGTCGCGCGGCTCGGTGATCGCGGCGACGAGCAGTTCGCTGCCGAACGCGAACTGGCCGGGCACGGTGTAGGCGGCGGCCTCGCCGGGCGCGAGATGGTACATCGGCCGGACCAGCGGGGTGCCGTCGGCGGCGTGGTGGTTCATGGTGTGCAGGTAGGGGACGAGCCGGTGCCGGTCGCGCAGCGCCCCGGTGATCGCGGCGCGCGGTTCGGGCGCGTACGCCCACGGCTCCTTGACCAGGAACGGGTTGTTGCCCGAGTGCAGCCGCAGGATGGGGGAGTAGACGCCGAGCTGGATCCAGCGGGCGGTGAGCTCGTCGTCGCGGACGCCGCCGTAGTGGCCGCCGATGTCATGGCTCCACCAGCCGTAGCCGATGTTGGCGGCGGTGGCGGTGAAGTACGGCTGGAACCGCAGCGAGTCCCACGACACGACGGTGTCGCCGGAGAACCCGATGGGGTAGCGGTGGCTGCCGGGCCCCGCGTAGCGGGAGAAGGTGAGCGGGGCGCGGCCGTCGCGGCCCGAGTCGAGGTAGTGCAGGTGGTTGAGCATCCAGAGCGGGTCGACGCCGGGGACGCGGGAGTGCGGGCCCTGCTGCCAGTCGATCCACCAGAAGTCGACGCCCTGGGCCTCCAGCGGGTGGTGGAGGTGGGTGAAGTAGGCGTCGGCGAAGGCCCGGTCGGTGATGTCGAAGGCGACGGGACGGCCGGTGTCGGGGTCGATGCCGAGGGCGTCGGCCATGGCGGGGTAGGCGTCCTCGAAGGCGCGGACCCCGTCGGCGGGGTGGACGTTCAGGGTGACGTGCAGGCCGCGCCGGTGCAGGTCGTCGAGGAAGGCCTTGGGTTCGGGGAACAGGGCGGGTTCCCAGGAGTAGCCGGTCCATCCGGTGCCGTACTGCTCGGGGACGGAGTCGACGCGGTGCCAGTCCATGTCGATGACGGCGACGGAGAACGGGATCCGCTCCTGGTCGAACCGGTCCATGAGGGCCAGGTACTCGGTGTCGCTGTAGGCGTGGTAGCGGCTCCACCAGTTGCCGAGGGTCCAGCGGGGCAGGAGCGGCGGGCGGCCGGACAGCCGGTAGAAGGCGTCCAGGGCGGCGGGGTAGTCGTGGTCGTAGGCGAAGACGTAGAGGTCGGTGCGGCCCGGCGTGCGGGTGCCGATCCAGCCGTCGTCCTCGAACAGCATCGAGGCGGAGTCGTCGAGGACGGCGACGCCGGTCTTGGAGACGACCCCGCTGTCGAGGGGGATGGCGCCGTCGGCGCGGTCCAGGGTGCGGGCGGTGCCGCCGAGGTCGGCGGGGGCGTCGCCGTAGCGCCAGGTGTTCTGCCAGCCGTCGCCGCGCAGCACCGTGACCGACAGCCCGCTGGGGGAGAAGGGCCGGCGGTCGTAGGAGAGCCGGAACCGGGCGGTCGTCAGCTCCAGGAACGCGCCGTCGTCGTGGACGGTGAAGTCGGGCGGGGGCGCGGTCCGGTCGAGGGCGAGGCTGGAGGCGCGGTCTTCGAAGCCGCCGTCGTCCGACCATTCGAGCCGGACGAGCCCGTCGGTGATGACGGTGATCCGCCAGTGCTCCCCCTGGACGGTCGCTCCGGGGGAGGGGAGTGGCCGGGTGGGCAGTCGGCGAGCTGCGGACATGACGTCGGATCCCCTTGATCGGCTGTGGGGACGTCACGCTACACGGATCATCGGCCGAGGGTGCCGGGCCACGCGGCCCGGCACCCCCTACCCTCGTTCGGGCCTACCGCGTCGAGCCCGCGGCCGGTTCGTAGGAGTGGAACTCCATCGTGTAGGAGCCGCGGCCCGAGGTGCGTCCGCGCAGGTCGCCGACGTACCCGAACAGTTCGGCGAGCGGGACGAGCGCCTCGACGGTGCGGGCGCCCGACCGTTCGCCGAGCGTGCGGATCCGGCCCCGGCGGGAGCCGAGGTCGCCGATCACGTCGCCCAGGTGCTCCTCGGGGACGATCACCTCCACCGCCATGACGGGTTCGAGCAGGACGGGCCCGGCCAGGGCGGCGGCCTCCCGGAAGGCGGCCGCGCCCGCGACCCGGAAGGCGAGTTCCGAGGAGTCGTTGACGTGGAAGTCGCCGTCGGTGAGGGTGACGCGCACGCCGGTGACCTCGTGGCCTGCCAGGACCCCCTCGCGGAGGGCGTCCTGGCAGCCGAGGTCGATCGACGGGATGTACTCGCGCGGGACGCGGCCGCCGGTGATCTGGTTCACGAACTCGTACGGGACGTCGGGGAGCGGTTCCAGCATGAGCTGGACCCGTGCGTACTGTCCCTTTCCTCCCGTCTGTTTGCGGTGGGTGTAGGTGTGGCGTTCGGTGCCGCGGGTGATCGTTTCCTTGTAGGTGACGCGGGGGCGTCCGCTGACGGCGGCCACGCCGAACTCGTCCTCCATCCGGTCGAGCAGGATCTCCAGATGGAGTTCGCCCATGCCGCCGAGGACGGTCTGGCCGGTGACGCGGTCGGTGCGGACGCGGAAGGAGGGGTCCTCCTCCGCGAGGCGGGCGAGCGCGTGGGCGAGCCGGTCGTGATCGTCGGTGGAGCGCGGTTCGACGGCGATCTCGAGCACGGGGTCGGGGAAGTCGAGGGACTCCAGGACGACCGGGTGGCCGGGATCGCAGAGGGTTTCGCCGGTGGTGGTCTGCTTGAGGCCGACGGCCGCGACGATCTCGCCGGCGTGGGCGGTGGTGGTCTCCTCTCGTTTGTCGGCGTGCATCCGGTAGAGCTTGCTGATGCGTTCGGCGCGCTGCTTGTTGGCGTTGTGGACAGTGTCCCCGGTGGTGAGGGTTCCGGTGTAGAGGCGCAGGAAGGTGAGCCTGCCCAGATGCTGGTCGGTGTGGATCTTGAAGGCCAGCGCGGTGAGGGGTCCCTGGGTGTCGCCTCGGTCGCCGGGTGCGGGGAGGTAGCGGACGATGGCGTCCAAGAGGGGCTGGATGCCCTTGTTCTTGAAGGCCGAGCCGCACAGGACGGGCGTGAGGGTCGGTCCGTCCTGGGCGAGGGTGGCGCGCCTGATGGCGGCGTGGAGTTGCCGTTCGGTGGGCTGTTCTCCGTTCAGGTAGGCGGTCAGGACGGTTTCGTCGTGGTCGGCGAGGGTCTCGATGAGACGGGCGCGCCGGTGGGCGGCCTGTTCCCGCAGGTGTTCGGGGATCGGGGCGGTGCTGTAGGCGTCGCCGAGCGGGGTGTCCGGCCGCCAGAGCAGCGCGGTCATGGTGATGAGGTCGATGACGCCGGTGAAGTCGGCTTCCGCTCCGATGGGGAGCTGGAGGACGAGCGGGACGGCGGCCAGGCGTGCGGCGACGGCTTCGACGCAGGCGTGGAAGTCGGCGCCGGGCCGGTCGAGTTTGTTGACGAAGCAGATCCGGGGCAGCCGGTACCGGTCGGCCTGCCGCCAGACCGTCTCGGACTGAGGTTCGACCCCCGCGACCCCGTCGAAGACGGTGACGGCCCCGTCGAGCACCCGCAGGCAGCGTTCGACCTCGATGGTGAAGTCGACGTGGCCGGGCGTGTCGAGCAGGGTGATGCGGTGGTCGACGCCGTCGACGGTCCAGTGGCAGGTGGTGGCGGCGCTGGTGATGGTGATGCCGCGGGCGCGTTCCTGCCTGGTGTAGTCCATGGCGGTGGTGCCGTCGTGGACTTCGCCGATCTTGTGCGAGACGCCGGTGTAGTACAGGATCCGCTCGGTGGTGGTGGTCTTGCCCGCGTCGATGTGGGCCATGACTCCGATGTTGCGGAGGGTGGCGGTGCTGCGCGTCGTGGCGACCATGAGGGTTCCCGTTCTGTCTCGTAGGTGATCGGTCGTGGACCGAGTATCCGTTCGAGAAGATCGGGAGCGCGAGGGGTTTTCTGGCGGTCTGCCGGGGTGAGTGCTAGAGCAGGCGGTTTCGCAGGGCCCGGGTGTCGTCGTCGGTCCAGCCGTGGGCGGTGAGCCAGCGGGCGGGGCTGCCGTGCTCCTCGTCGAGGCGGGTGAGGAACTTGTCCATGATGGCGGCGTGCGGGATGTGGCTGTCGTCGGGGCGGCGGTCGAGGTCGTCGCGGTAGGTGGGGCTGGCGCGCAGGCGCGCGAGGATCTGGGTGATGCGCAGGCCGGTGGCGGCGTAGTCGTCGATGATGGCCTCGCGGGTGACGCCCGCGGTCTCGAGCGCGAGGGCGACGACGACGCCCGTGCGGTCCTTGCCCGCGGCGCAGTGGACGACGGCGGCGTGATCGTGGTGGGCGATGACGCGGAGCGCCGCGATGACGGAGTCGGGGCGGTCGCGGAGGTAGCCGCGGTAGAAGCCGACGCTGCGCCGGCCGTCCTCGTTGGTCTCGGTGCGGTGCTGCCAGGGGAGCACCCGGTCGCCGTCGACGGCTTCGGCGGGGTCGGCGTCGACGTCGGTGTGCGCGCCCACTTCGGTGAAGAGTGACAGGTGGTGGTGGACGACGTCGGGGTGGGCGGTGAGGGGGCCGGGGCCTTCGAGGCGGACTTCGGCCGCGCTGCGCAGGTCGATGACGTGGCGGAGGTCGAGCTCGGCGGTGAGGCGGCGGACGTCGTCGGGGGTGAGGTCCTGGAGGTTGTCGGAGCGGTAGAGGCGGCCGGTTCGGGTGGTGGAGCCGTCGGTGGTGGGGAGTCCGCCGAGGTCACGGACGTTGACGGCGCCGTCGAGGGTGATCCAGCGGGTGTGCGCGCTCATGATCGTGAGCCTACCTGGGTGTGGCGGGTATCATTCGGCGCGGGGCGGGACCCATCTTTTGAACGGGTTCAACTCTTCTGTACTGTGGGTGTGTGAGCGTTGCCCTGGGAGCCTCGAAACCGCTGGTGGTCCGTTCGGTGCCGGTGGAGGGGCCGGTCGATCTGATCGCCCGGCTGCCGCATCCTGCCGCGTTGGCGTGGATCCGCGGGGACGAGGGCCTGGTGGGCTGGGGCGAGGTCGTGCGGATCCGCCCGCCCGGCGGCGACGACCGGTTCGGGTGGGCGCGGCGGCGGCTCGACGCGCTGTTCGGCGCCGCGCGGGTCGAGGACTCCGTGGGGGTGCCGGGGTCGGGCCCGGTCGCGTTCGGGACGTTCGGTTTCGACGCCAAGAGCCCGGACAGCGTGCTGATCGTCCCGCGGACGGTGCTGGGGTGGCGCGACGGCCGGGCCTGGCTGACCACGATCGGCGAGCCGGACGGCCTGTCGCTGGTGCGTCCGGTCGAGGAGCCGGTGGGGATCGGCTGGACCGACGGCACGTTGACGGCCCCGGAATGGGGCGGCGCGGTCGCGGCGGCGGTGGAGCGGATCCGCGAGGGCCGTCTCGGCAAGGTGGTGCTGGCGCGGGACCTGTGGGCGCAGGCGGAACGTGCGCTGGACGCGCGGGTGCTGCTGCGCCGGCTGTCGGACCGGTTCCCGCAGTGCTACACCTTCGCGGTGGACGGCCTGGTCGGGGCCACCCCCGAGCTGCTGGTCCGCAGGTCGGGAGAGATGATCGAGTCGCTGGTGCTGGCGGGGACGACGCCGCGGGGCCGGGACGAGGCCGAGGACGCGGAGCTGGCGCGGCGGCTGCTGCGTTCGGCGAAGGATCTGGACGAGCACGCCTACGCGGCGACGATGGTGCGCGAGGCCCTGACCCCGCTCTGCGCCGAGCTGGAGGTGCCGGAGGCGCCGCGGCTGCTGCGGCTGGCGAATCTGCAGCATCTCGCGACCCCGGTCGAGGGCCGGCTGGGCGCGGAGCGGTCGGTGCTGGACGTGCTGGAGGCGCTGCACCCGACGCCCGCGGTCGGCGGAACCCCGACGGACGTGGCGCTGGACCTGATCCGCGAACTGGAAGTGATGGACCGGTCCCGCTACGCGGGCCCCGTCGGCTGGGTGGACGGCCGGGGTGACGGCGAGTGGGGGATCGCGCTGCGCTGCGCGCAGCTCGAGGGGCGGCGCGCCCGGTTGTTCGCGGGCTGCGGGATCGTCGCGGATTCGGTTCCGGCGGAGGAACTGGCGGAGACCCAGACGAAGTTCCTGGTGATGCGTGAGGCCCTCGAAGGCTGACCGCCCCCTCAAAGCGGGGGAAACAGTGCGGAAAGACTGCCCCGGCCTACGCTGATCGCGCTTTCGGGTGCTGGGGTGGCGGGTAGGGCCGTCAGTCCGGATCGCTGGAAGCGGGGGTGGGCCATGTCGGTCGTGGTGATCGTCGGCGCGGGTGTCATCGGGGAGTCGTGGGCGCGGCTGTTCGGGAGCGCGGGCTGGCAGGTGCGGGTGAGCGATCCCCGGCCTGACCTGGCGGAACTGGTCGACGCGCGGATCCCCGGCGCGGTCGCGGTGAGCGATCTGGCGGCCGCGCTGGAGGGCGCGGACTTCGTGCAGGAGTCAGGACCTGAGCGGATCGAGCTGAAGCACCGGCTGTTCGCGACGATGGCGGCGGGGACACGCGGCGACGTCGTGCTGGCCTCGTCGTCGTCCTCGCTGCTGCCGACGGCGATCGCGGAGGGCAGCCCGGCGGCCGACCGGATCCTCATCGGCCATCCGTTCAACCCGCCGGAGCTGATGCCGCTGGTCGAGGTGGTGCCCGGTGAGGCGACGGCGCCGAGCGCCGTGGCGCGCGCGGTGGAGGTGTACCGGAGCCTGGGGAAGGTGCCGGTCACCTTGAACAAGGAGGTGCCGGGGTTCGTCGGCAACCGGCTGCAGAAGGTGTTCAACGACCAGGCGATGTATCTGGTGCAGCAGGGCGTCATCGAACCGGAGGCGCTGGACGACCTGGTCAAGGCGTCACTGGGGCTGCGGTGGGCGACGACCGGGCCGTTCGAGGGGATGCGGCTGGGCGGCGGGCCCGAGGGGATCCGGCATCTGCTGGAGAACGTCGGCTCGCAGATGAATTTCGAGATCGGCAAGCCCGATCCGGCGCGGCTGGGCCCGGTGGTGGCGGCCGTCGACAAGGCTTACGGCAGTGACGCGTCGTCGTACGAGGCGCAGGTGACGGCCCGTGACCGCAGGACCCGGGCCGTCCTGGACGCCCTAGAGGGAGCCTGACGCGGGGTCGGCGGCCTCGCTGAGCTTGGCGATGAACGCGGCGACGGCCGGGTCGTGGCCCGCGGTGGCGGCGACCATGGCGATGAGCTGGCCGGACAGCCAGGGCACGAGGGCGTCCTTGGGGAGGGTGCGTTCCTGCAGCCAGGTGAGCAGGGCGCCTTCGCACGCCGCGATCCAGCAGCGCAGGGTGAGCAGCAGGAACGGGCTCGGGTCGGTGATCTCCAGCCGGTCGAGGACCTCCTTGACGGCGGCGTGGCGGACCTCGTCGACCAGGGCCGCGGTCTCGCTGGTCGCGATCACCGAGCCGGAGCGCAGCAGGGCGATGTACCCGGCGGCGCGTTCCTCGGCGAACGACACGAACTCGCCCATGGTGGCTTCGAGCTGGGCGAGGAGGTCGCCTTCGCGCTGGGTCTCGATCCGCTGGACGAGGTCGTCGACGGCCGTGCGCAGCGCCGCGACGTAGATCTCCTCGATGTTGGAGAAGTACCGGTAGACCAGCGCGCGGGAGACCTCGGCGTGGGCGGCGACGTCCTCCATGGTGACGCGCTCGGGGGTGTCGCTGCCGAACAGCTCGAGCGCGGAGTCGATGAGGGCCTGCTTGCGGTCCTCGGGCGCCATGCGGCGCGGGCGGTGTTCGGTGGCGGACGCCATGCGGTGGCCTTCGTTCACAGGTCGAGGGTGAGGTGGTCGTCCACTGCTCGGGAGACGCAGATCATCATCTCATCGGCGGTGCGCGCGGCGACGTGGTCGCGATGGTCTGGTCGGCCGGCCAGCACCCCGACCTTGCAGGTGCCGCAGAACCCCTGCCGGCAGGAGTAGGCCAGATCGGGGACGGCCTCGCTGATCGCGGCGAGCGCGGTGCGGTCGGCGGGGACCTCGACGGTGGTGCCGCGGCGGGCCAGCCGGACGGTGAACGGCTTGCCGTCCACGACGGGCGCGGGGGAGAACCGTTCGGACTGGAACGACAGGGCCCGGCCGTGGGCGGCGGTGCGGACCAGGTCGATGAGCGGCGCGGGCCCGCAGGCGTGGACCGTGACACCGGCGAGGTCGGCGAACGGCCCGCCCGTGGTGAACAGGCCGGGCGTGGGCGGTCCGTGCAGGTCGTCGGTGCGGACGGTGACACGGTCGCCGTGGGCGGCGAGATCGTCCAGGAACGGCAGGGACGTGCGGTCGCGGCCGAAGTAGAGCAGCCGCCAGTCGGCGCCGCGCCGCTCGGCGGCCTGGACCATCGGCAGGATCGGGGTGACGCCGATGCCGCCCGCGACGAACAGATGCCGTTCGGTGACGGCCAGGGGGAAGGCGTTGCGCGGGCCGGACAGGGTGAGGCGCTGCCCGTCGGCGAGGGCGTGGACCTCGCGGGAGCCGCCGTCGCCGTCGTCGAGGCGGCGGACGGCGATCCGGTAGGAGTAGCGGTCGCGGGGGTCGCCGCACAGGGAGTACTGGCGGGTGCGGCCCGAGGGCAGGTGCAGGTCGATGTGGCAGCCGGGCTGCCAG
>NZ_BAAGZI010000266.1:0-8539 GCF_054778695.1 Actinocorallia lasiicapitis | reverse complement strand
CGATCAGCGCCTCGTCCCCCGCCTCTCCGGCGAGCAGCAGCCGCAGCCCGGCGTGCGAGCGGCCGAGCGCCCCCCGGACGGCCACCATGTCCCCCGGACGCGCCCCTGACCTCGTGATCGGCGCGAGCCCAGCGCCGAGCTCGCCCAGCGCCGTCACCGACACCGTGACGATCGGCGCCGACACCGTGTCCCCGCCGACGATCGACGCCCCGACGAGCGCGCACTCATCGCGCATCCCGTCGCTGAGCCGTTCGGCGAACTCGATCGGCAGCCCGGCCGGGAGCGCCACCCCGATGAGCAGCGCGGTCGGCCACGCCCCCATCGCCACCACGTCGGCGAGATTCTGCGCGATCGCCTTGCGCCCGATGTCGTAGGGCGACGACCAGTCGGTCCGGAAATGCCGCCCTTCGACCAGCACGTCCATGGTCGCCACGACCCGCCCCTCGGGATAGGCGACCACCGCGGCGTCGTCGCCGGGACCCAGCAGCACCTGGGGCCCCTGCGGGAACCGCGCCGTGACGTTCTTGATCAGCCCGAACTCGCCGACTTCGCCGATCTCGATGGGACCCTCCTCGTTCGATCCGGACAATCCACGGTACGGTGGACGACCGGACGGCTGTTCCCCCACCCCAACCTGGGGAGATGCAATGGTGCAGGCCTACATACTGATCCAGACCGAAGTCGGCAGGGCCGCCGACGTCGCCCAGACGATCGGCAAGATCGCCGGTGTGACGCAGGCCGACGACGTCACCGGTCCCTACGACGTCATCGTCAAGGCGGAGGCCCAGAACATGGACGAACTGGGCAGACTCGTGGTCGCGCGGATCCAGGTCGTGGCCGGGATCACCCGTACGCTGACGTGCCCTATCGTGCATCTGTGATCCGAGCAGCAGCGCCTCTGGCCCTTCTCCTTCTCCTCGCGGCGGCGGGCTGTTCGAGCGCCGTCAAGGTGCCGCCGCCCGCCCCCGAGGGCAAGGCGGCGGAGCTGTGCGCGGGGCTGAAGCTCCCGGCGAAGGTCGACGGCCACGACCGCCGCGACACCGACCCGCAGTCCCCCTATGTCAGTGCCTGGGGCTCCCCCGCGATCGCGCTGCGCTGCGGTGTGCCCCGCCCCGTCAACGCCGACGGCATCATCGGCGACGTCGTCGACATCGACGGGCTGCCCTGGCTGCCCGAGGCGGGCGACCGCCCCGCGACCTGGACTCTGGTCGCCCACGAGACCTATGTGGAGGTGACGATCCCCGGCAAGTACACCCCGCAGGGCCGTCCCGTCGGTGAGATCCTCTCGGAGTTCTCCGACGCACTCAAAGGGCTCCCGAAGCTTCCCCCGCTCACCTACTAGGCGGCGGGCATCAGCAGCGGCCCCGTCACCTGGAACCGCTCCACACCCCGCTTGGTCAGGTTGACGCGCACGTCGATCCAGCCGTCGGCGGCACGGCAGTCCGCGAAGTGCAGGTCGCCGATCGACAGTTTCGCGCCGCGCACCAGCACCGGCAGCACGATCCGGGAGCCTGACGTCAGCCGGACCTCCGAGCAGGAGCCGATGTCGTCGCGGGAGGCGCTGCGCACCGCGCGCGCCGCGACCGGCTGGTAGGCGGCCAGCCCCGGCCGGACCCGGCCGAGCAGCGGGGCGGCGGGCTCGCCGTGCACGGGCAGGTCGTCGTCGCCGGGGGCGCACCCGATCACACCGGGGTGGGCGTCCCCGGCATGGCCCCCGTCGAGCCGCCCTATCGCCAGGACGTCGACCACGATCAGATCGCCGGGTTCGGCCCCGACGACGGCCAGCGGCCCGCACAGCAGCGCGTCTCTGCTGCCCCTCGGCCCCTGACACTCCATGCGCACCGAACCGCCGGAGATCACCTCCGCGACGGCGGGGATCTCGGGGTGCCAGCGGGTGTGTCCGGGCACGGTCTGCGCACTGCCGTACGGCAGTGCCGGGGACAGGACCACAGCGGCTCCTCTCAGGCTCACGGCAGACGAAAGTAACTAAAGAGATAGTGCCGTGGGCCCTGTTTCGGACCGATTTCATAACGCTTAAGCGCCGGTAATTCCTCGTCGCGGCCGAGCAACGCCCGGGGCGTCCGCGCCCGTCTTGAAGTCATGCGACGCGCCTCCCTCACCCTCCCGGCACCGCTGATCCTCGCGGTCCTGCTTTCGGCCTGCAGTTCCGGTCCCGCCTCTACCCCGCCCCGCGTGATCGATGCACCGCCGATGCGGCTGGTCGCGTTCGACGGCTGCGACGGCCTGCTGAAGGGGCTGCGTGCTTCGGCCGTCAAACGTGTCGGGCCGTACGGGCTCGACCGCGGCATGATGCCGTTCGGCGCCGCCCTGATGGACAGCGCGTTCAGCAGCAAATCGGCGGCGATACCTCAGGCGGCCATGGATCAGGTGGCCGTGCCGGAGTCGTCGGGGACCAACAACCACGAGGGCGCCGCCGACGAGCCCGACGCCGTCAAGAACGACGGGAACCGGCTGTTCGTGCTGCGCGGCGGCACCGTCAAGGTGATCGACACCGCGACCCGCGAGGTCAGCAAGACGATCAAGCTGCCGAAGGGCTACGAGGGCGCGACCGGCTTGCTGCTCAGCGGTGAGCGGCTGCTCGTCCTGGCGCCCGGCTGGGACGGCCGCATGTACAAGGGCAGGCCCGGCTTCGCCCCCGGCGCCCAGACGACCAGGATCCTCCAGCTCGACCTGGCCACCGGCCGCACCCTGAACGAGATCAAGGCGGACGCCTCCCTCGTGGACGCCCGGATGACGGGCACCGTCGCCCGGATCGTGATCCGCTCGTCCCCGGACATCCCGTTCCCCGAGCGCACTCCGTACAACGGCTCGGACTCCGAGAAGTACCAGGCGTGGGAGAAGGAGGCGACCAAGGAGAACCAGAAGGTCGCGGCACGGGCTCCGCTCGAGGCGTTCCAGCCGTCGTACGAGATCGACGGCCGCAGGACCCTGGTGCCGTGCGAGCAGATCAGCCGCCCCGCCGGCAGCGACGACCTCACCACGCTCACTGTGCTGACCGTCGATCTGGCGGGCGACCGGACCCGGCGGGTCGACCCCGACCCGGTCTCCGTGGTGGCCGAAGGCGACACCGTCTACGGCAACGGCCAGTCCCTGTACATCGCGGGCAGCCCGTGGCGCTGGGCCCCGATCCTGGACAGCAGCCGGCCGTTCCGGCCGCGGCCCGCCGTCACCCAGATCCACAAGTTCGCGCTGACCGGCGCGGAACGCCCCGCCTATGTGGCGTCAGGGCAGGTGGACGGCAGCCTGCTCAACCAGTACTCGCTCTCGGAGCACCAGGGGAACCTGCGGGTCGCGACGACCCAGGAGGAGCCTCGCCAGGAGAGCCGGGTGACGGTCCTGGCCGCCGACGGCCCCGCCCTGAAGAAGATCGGGGAGATCGGCGGGCTGGGCAAGAAGGAGCGGATCTACGGGGTCAGGTTCGTCGGCGACCGCGGCTACGTGGTCACCTTCCGGCAGGTGGACCCGCTGTACTCGCTCGACCTGTCCGACCCGCGCAAGCCCGTCTCCCGCGGCGAACTCAAGATCACCGGATACTCCGCCTACCTCCATCCGACCGCCGACGGCAAGCTGATCGGGGTTGGGATGGAGGCCGACAAGCGGGGCCGGGCGCTGGGCGCGCAGGTCTCCCTGTTCGACGTGGAGCAGACGCCGAAGGTGATCCAGCGCCAAGTCCTGCCCGGCATGTGGGGAACGAGCGCCGAGTACGACCCGCACGCGTTCCTGTACTGGCCGAAGACCGGGCTGACGGTGGTTCCCGCCCAGGAGAAGGACGGCGGCAACCCCGCCCTGGTCTTCACGGTCAGGGACGGCGAGATCAAGCGGCTCGGCACGCTCCGCCACCCCAAACGCTACACGCAGATCCAGCGGGCCGTCCTGATCGGCGACGCCCTGTGGACGGTCTCCGACCGGGGCGTCCAGATCAACGCCGTGGACGGGCTGGCGAAGCTCGGCTGGATCGCCCTGCCGACCCCCGCGCCCGCCCCCGGACCGATGATCATCGACTAGCGGAGGCCGACGGGGCGGTCGAGCGCGGTCTGGATGAGGCGGTCGACCAGCTCGGGGTAGGCGAGCCCGGCGGCTGCCCACATCTGCGGGAACGCCGAGGTGGGCGTGAAGCCCGGCATCGTGTTGATCTCGTTGAGGATCAGCTTGTGGTCGGGCGTCACGAAGAAGTCGACGCGGGCGAGGCCCTCGCAGTCGAGCGCCTCGAACGCGCGGACCGCGGTCGCCCGCAGCTCCTCGACGACCGACTCGGGCAGCCGCGCGGGGATCTCCAGCTTGGACGTGCCGTCGAGGTACTTGGTCTCGAAGTCGTAGAAGTCGTGCTCGCCCATCATCACGATCTCGGCGGGCACGCTGGCCTCGGTCGGCCCGTCGGCGAGGCCTTGGAGGACTCCGCACTCGACCTCGACGCCCTCGATCCCCGCCTCGATGATCACCTTGGGGTCGTGGGTGCGGGCCTCCTCGACGGCCGCGACGAGGTCCTCCTCACGGTCGACCTTGGTGATGCCCATGCTGGATCCGGCGCGGGCGGGCTTGACGAACAGCGGCCAGCCCAGCTCCTTGACCTCTGCCAGCTTCCGGTCGCGGTGCAGCCGCCAGTCCCGGTCGGTGATCATGACGTAGGGGCCGACGGGCAGCCCGGCGGCCTGCCAGATCAGCTTCATGAAGCCCTTGTCCATGGACGCGGCGCTCGCCAGCACACCCGCGCCGACATACCGGACCCCGACCAGCTCCAGCAGCCCCTGGATGGTGCCGTCCTCGCCGTACGGGCCGTGCAGCAGCGGCAGCACCACGTCGACGGCGCCGAGCGCGCGCGGCGTCTCGCCCGGTTCGATGACGATGAGGCCCGGGGCGTCGGGGTCGAACGGCAGCGCCAGCGCGCTTCCGGTGCCGTCGACCTCGGGCAGTTTCCCGCCGGAGATCGCGAGGGTCGCGCCGGACGGCGGCAGCACCCACCGGCCGTCGCGGGAGATCCCGACGGGCAGCACCTCGTACCGCTCCGGATCGATGGCGGCCATCACGCTCCCTGCGGTGACGCAGGAGATGGCGTGCTCTGAGCTGCGGCCGCCGAACACCACGGCAACGCGAATCTTCCTCGACATGATGGCTGACCCTACCGTCTGACGGCGGGTTCCATCTGTTCCGCGGTGACCCTGACCACGAGGTCGAGCGCGTCGGTGGCGTCGGCGATGAGATCGGCGGCGTCCTCGAGCCCGATCGAGAACCGGACGGCGCCCGGGTCGATCCCGGCGCGCAGCAGAGCGGTGTCGTCGCGTCCGGCGTGCGAGGTGGTGCCGACATGGGCGACGCAGGTGCGGGTGCCGCCGAGGGAGGTGGCCGAGCGGGACAGGCGCAGGGCGTCGGCGAGGGCGAGCCCGGCGTCACGGCCGCCGTGCGGGGTGACGGTGACGACCGCGCCGAACCGGGTGCCCTCGGGGCCCTTGTCGAACATCCGGCGGGCCAGATCATGCCCGGGATGCCCGGTGAGCCCCGGGTAGTCGACGGCCTTGACGGCCGGATGCTTGGCGATGGCCGCGGCGAACTGGGAGGCGGTGTCGCACTGGCGGCGGACCCGCAGCGGCAGGGTCTCCAGCCCGCGGCGGAGCAGGAACGCCTCGTCGGGCGCGAGCTGCCCGCCCGTCATGATCCGCACCTGGCGGACCCGGGCGATCAGCTCGGGACGTCCGCAGACGACCCCGCCGGTGGCGTCGCCGTGCCCGCCCAGATACTTGGTCGCCGAGTGGACGACGAGATCGGCGTGGTACTCCAGCGGCCGGCAGACCAGCGGCGTGGCGACGGTCGAGTCGACGGCCAGCAGCGCGCCCCGCGCGTGCGCGATGTTCGCGAGCTGCGGCAGGTCGACCACGGCCATCGTCGGGGTGGAGAGCACCTCGGCCCAGACCAGCCGGGTGGTCGGCCGGATCGCCGCCCGCACCTGTTCGACGTCCGACATGTCCACGTAGTCGGCCGTGACCCCGAACCGGCCGAACACGTCCTGGAGCAGGTCGTAGGTGCCGCCGTACAGGGCGAGCGGCGCCACGACGTGCGCCCCCGACTTCAGGAACGCGAAGAGGACCCCGCTGACGGCCGCCATCCCCGAGGCGAACGCCTGCGCCGCGACGTCCTGGACCGACTGCCCTTCGAGGGCGGCGACGGCCTGGGCGAACGCGTCCGCGGACGGGTTGTCGACCCGCGAGTACAGGTAGCCGCCGCCCTGGTGGACCAGGTCGGCGTGCTCCTGCGCTCCGGCGAACAGAAACCCGCTGGTCCGCCAGACGGGCGGCGCGGCGGGTGTCTGGGCGGGAACGGGCGGCGCGGGCGGATGGACCGCGCGCGTGTTCTCACCTCGAAATCTTCTACGCATCGCCATCAGGTAACCACAGAGAGCGATGGCACGCAGGGTGATTGTCAGACTCCGTAGCGTTCCGGCTTGGGGCTGCGGGTCATCAGCTTGAGGTAGGCCTCCTCGATCGGCACCCCGTGGTGCATGACCGCGGCGACGACCTCGGTGATCGGCATCTCGACGTGGTGCTTGCGGGCCAGCGCCACGATCGCCTCGGACGACTTGACGCCCTCCGCGGTCTGCTTGGTCACCGCGATCACCTCCTGGAGCGACATGCCGCGGCCCAGGTTCTCACCGAAGGTCCGGTTGCGCGACAGCGGCGACGTGCAGGTGGCGGCCAGGTCGCCGAGGCCCGCGAGCCCCGCGAAAGTCGGCTCCTGCGCGCCCAGCGCCACGCCCAGCCGGATGATCTCGGCGAGCCCGCGGGTGAGGAGCAGCGCGCGGGTGCTGTCGCCGAAGCCGAGCCCCGTCGCGATGCCCACGCAGAGCGCGATGACGTTCTTGACGGCCCCGCCGAGCTCGCAGCCGATCAGGTCGGTCGAGGTGTACACGCGGAAGTACGGCGTCATGAACAGCTCCTGGAGCCGGAGCGCGGTCTCCTCCGAAGCACACGCCGCGACCGACGCGCCCGGCTCGCCCTTGGCGATCTCCAGCGCGAAGTTCGGCCCGCCCAGCAGCCCGATCCGCTCCGGGCCCGCCCCCGTCACCTCGGCGATCACCTCGGTCATCCGCAGCCCGGTGCCCATCTCGATGCCCTTCATCAGGGACACGTGGACGGCCTGGTCGGGGATCAGCGGCAGCCAGCCCGCCAGATTCGCGCGGAGCGTCTGCGACGGGACGGCCAGGCAGACGAAATCGGCTCCGGCCAGGGCCTCGGCGGCGTCCGTCGTCGCCCTCAGGCCGTCCGGGAGCACCACCCCCGGCAGATACTCCTCGTTGGCGTGCCGGGCGTTGACGCCCTCGACGATCTCGGGGCGGCGGCCCCAGAGGACCACCTTGTTCCCGGCGTCGGCGATGACCTTCGCCATCGCCGTCCCGAACGAACCTGCGCCCATCACCGCTACTCGCGTCACGACTCTTCGCGCTCCTCAACGGCCTTCAGGTGGGGGTCGTACAACTCCGCGGGGGGAGTCTGTCCGCGCAGCTCGCCGAGCAGCGCCGCGATCGACCGCATGATGTCTTCCGTAGCAGCCCTGAGAGTATCCGCGTCCAGCTCCCTGCCCGCGTAAGCGCTCAGGTCGACCGGCGGCCCGGCCGCGATGTTCATCACTTTCCGTGGGAACAGGTTCACTTTCGAGGCGCCGTAACGCAGCAGCTCCTGCGCACCCCAGTTGGCGATCGGGATGACGGGAGTACCGGTTTCCAGGGCCAGCCGGGCCACTCCTGTTTTGGCAACCATCGGCCACAGCTCCGGATCGCGCGTGCAGGTGCCCTCCGGGTAGAAGATCACGCACTGGCCTGCCTTCAGGCCGTCGATCGCGCCGTCGAAGGCGCGGACGGCGTCGGCGGTGTTCCGGTAGACGGGGATCAGCCCCACCCAGCCGAGGACCCTGCCGAAGAAGGGGATCCGGAAGACAGCCTCCTTGCCCAGGAAGACGGGGTACCGGCCCGCCTTGTACACGTAGTGGGCGACCGCGAACGGATCGGCCTCGGAGATGTGGTTGCTCGCCAGGATCACCCCGCCGGACTTCGGGATGTGCGCCTGGCCGCGCCAGTTCCGTCGCAGCAGCGTCTGGAGCAGAGGCAGCAGCAATCCGATCGTGAAGAGACGCCAGCCCTTCGAATACGTGTAACCCATGTCTGACATTCTTCCTGGTGGCGTGGCGCGGGGGTACCTTCCAGTCTCGCCGCCCGATGCGCCTATTGTCGATTTCGAGATGCGACACAACCCCTGGTCCCTGATCGTCTGGTCCCTGATCGTCCCGGTGAAGCCGCTGGCGCTCGCCAAGTCCCGGATAGCCGACGCCGCCGGGCCTTACCGGCAGCGCTTCGCCCTCGCCGTGGCCGCGGACACCGTCGGCGCCGCCCTGTCCTGCCCCCGGGTGGGACGGGTGATCGTGGTGACGGACGACACGCTGGCCGCCGCCGAGCACGCCGCGCTGGGCGCCGTGATCGCGCCCGACGAACCGGACCGCGGGCTGAACCCGGCGCTGGTCTACGGGGCGTCGCGGG
>NZ_BAAGZI010000265.1:0-8540 GCF_054778695.1 Actinocorallia lasiicapitis | reverse complement strand
GTCCGGGCGCGCTTCCCTCGGCTGGCACGCCCCGGACCCGGCCGCCCTTTTCATTCATCCGGGCCGAAGCGCGCCGCCCCACCCCGACGGCCGGTGCCTTCACCGAGCTGGCCGCCCTCACCAACCCCGTCTGGCTGGCCTGAGCGGCCACTGTCCAGGACACTGCCGGAAAAGTCCCCGCAGGAGCCCGGATCGCCCCAGCTTGCCGGTAAAGCACAGTGCGGGGCGAGCTGGGCCTTCTTGCCTTTTCCAGCAGGCTCCTAGGCGGGCAGGGGGCCGCCGGAGGCGAGGCCGGGCGGTGCGGCGGCCAGGGCGGCGCGGATGGCGTCGATGAGGGCCAGGGCGGACTCCTCGGTCAGCTCGACGGCGACACGGGCGGAGGCGCCCAGGGCCGGGTCGGTGAAGTCGATGTTGACGGTGTGCTCGTACTGGGCGTGGAAGGGATGGTCGACGTAGACGGCCGCCTGAGTGCAGCGGAACCAGCCGGCGGGGCCCTTCGCGCTGCCCGCGACCGGGGTCAGTTCGGTGACATAGGTGCACATCGCGGCCGCCTAGAGGTGGGCGCCGAAGAAGGCGCGGATGCGGTCCCAGCCGTCGAGGGCGGCCGCGGGGTTGTAGGCGGGCCGGTTGACGGCGAAGAAGGCGTGGCCGGCGCCCGGGTAGGAGTGGAACTCGTGGTCCTTGCCCGCGGCCTTCAGCGCCTGGTCCAGCTCGTCGACGTCCGCGGGGCTCGGGTAGCGGTCCTCGGCGCCGAACAGGCCGAGCAGCGGGCAGCGCAGCTCCGGCGCCAGATGGACGAGCGTGCTCATGGCGACGCCCAGATCGTCGGGGATCTTCCCGGTGACGAACGCGCCGTAGCAGTCGACGGCCGCCTGGACGTCCAGCGACGCCGCGACCAGGAATGCCTGCCGCCCGCCCGAGCAGAAGCCGATGACCCCGATCCTGCCGTTGGCGGCGGGCAGCCCGCGCAGCTCCGCGACAGCCCCTGCGACGTCGCCCAGCAGCCGCTCGTCGGGGACTCCCCCGGCGGCGCGGGAGGCGGCAGCGGCGTCGTCGGGGGCCGCGCCGGGGGCGTCATGCCAGTGCAGGTGCGGGACGATCGCGTTGTAGCCCTCCTCGGCGAACCGCCGTGTGATCTCCTTGGTCTCCCGGTCGAGGCCGGGCATGTGGTGGAGCACCACGACGCCGCCGCGCGGTGCGGGCGTGAGCGGTCTGGCCAGGTAGGCCGGGATCTCCGCGCCGCCGTGACCGGTGATCGGGACGGTGCCCGAGGTGAAGGAGTCAGTGGATTCGATCTTCGCCATCCCCTCTGACTATCAGCCGTGGCCCGCGCCGTCCAGAACGCCCGGCGCGTGCGGGATGATGGGGGCCGATTTCGGAATCGAGTGGGGAGACATCGGATGCGCACCTTCGCCGATCTGGACGCTTTCGCGGCCGCCGTGGGAGAGGAACTGGGCCACAGCGACTGGCAGGAGATCACCCAGGAGCAGGTGAACCAGTTCGCCGACGCGACCGGCGACCACCAGTGGATCCATGTCGACCCCGAGCGCGCGGCGGCCGAGAGCCCGTTCGGCGGCACCATCGCCCACGGCTATCTGACGCTCAGCCTGGTCACCTCCCATGTCGTCCAGATCTTCATGATCGAGAAGCTGACGATGGTGGTGAACTTCGGCCTCAACAAGGTCCGTTTCCACACGCCGGTCACGGTCGGTTCGAAGGTCCGCGCCAAGGCCGTCCTGACGGACCTCAAGAACTCCCCGGCCGGCAAGCTCGGCACCATGAAGGTCACCATCGAGATCGAGGGCCAGCGCCGCCCCGCCTGCGTCGCCGAAGTCCTCGCCCTCTACCGCGACAACTAACTCGCTCACCCGAGGAAGTCGAATTCGGTGCCCACCCCGCCGCGCACGGCCGCGGCGTGGGCGACCGACGCCAGCGCCAGGTCCTGCCACGGCAGCCCGACGGCCGCGTAGACCGACGGCCGATCCCGCGACGCGGGACGGTCGAGAACATCCCGGAGCTCCACCGCCGTCACGTCCGGAAGCCCGTGCAGCACCCCCGTCGCCCTGGCCAGCGCCAGATCGTCGACCACCAGCGAGGCCCCGGCCAGCAGATCACCCGCCAACTCCGCTTTACCCGGTTCGTCAACCCCCAAGGTCGTGAAGTGCTGCCCAGGACGAGCGTCGGCCAGCGCCAGCAGCGGCCGCCTCGACCAGGTCGCGATCAGCACGATGTCCGCCACACCCGCCACCCGCCCCGGCGCCTCCACGACCACTCCCCCATGCCGCCCAGCAAACCCCTCAGCACGCACCCCATCCGTGTCATGAACGGTGAGCGCCGCCCACGACCGCAGCTCGGCCAGCCCACGCAGCATCAGCTCCGCCTGCGCCCCCGCCCCGATCACCCCGATCCGCTCGCCCTCGGGGGCGAGGCGGTGGGTGGCCAGGGCGGCGGACAGGCCGGTCCGCCAGGCGGTGAGGGTCGCGGAGTCCTGGACAGAAAGCAGAGTGCCGTCGTGGCCGTCGAACAGGCAGACCAGGCCGCGCAGGGCGGGGGTCGCGCCGGGGAACTTGGCGTTGACCTTGACCGTGTAGGAGTTCGTGCCGGGGAGCAGGCCCGGCATCAGGACGGCGGCGGTGCCGGGAAACGGGAGGTCCGCGCGGTGGCGGGCGCCCTCGCGGCCGGCGTGGCGGAAACCGTCCTCCAGGGCGGCCAGGCAGGCGGCCGGATCCAGCAGGGCGTTCAGGTCAGTGTGGTTCAGCAGGAGCGTCATTGTGATCATTCTGCTCGGCTGGGGTGTCCGTCCGGGGGGTGGGGGGACGGGGGGCGTGCTTCTTTTTGTTCTTGTCGAGTTCGTTGAGGGCCACTGCGATGGCGACCAGGAGGGGGCCCCAGAACTTGGCGGTGTGCAGGACGGCCTGGAGCCAGCCGGGCAGTGTCCAGTCCGGCCAGGGGATCTGCCAGTCGGGCAGAGGGAGGTCAGGCAGGTCGAGATCAGGTAGCCGGGGCAGCCTGAAGTCTGGGAGGGGTAGATCGGGGATCAGCCGGGCCAGCACCAGCTTGACGAACGCGCTGACGCCCAGGAGCGCCGCCAGGATCTGGGCGGCCGCGACGGCGACATGGCGCGTGGCGTAGAGCGCCGGGTGGTCGCGCTCCCAGCGCTCCCGCTCGGCCAGGACGCTGCCCGGAGGGGCCGCGAACCGGAACTGCTCGTCGCCCCGCTCGGCGCTGATCTGCTTGATCCGATGGCGCAGAGTCCAGCGGACCTTGATCTTGATGCCGTCGTGTTCCAGCCGGGCGGGGGCCAGCTCGCCCTTGGCGTCGGCAGCCCGCTCGCCGTCGACCGTGAGCACGGCACGGTCGCCGATGGCGCCGAGCGGCTCAGAGGTCAGCACATAGCGGCGGCCGTCGGTCTCGAGGACGTACTCCTCCAGGACATCCGGTGCGCTGGTCATGCCTCCACGCTAGGCGCGGTGCCGGGCGGCTGCTTCCGACGCCGCGACGAGCCGGTCTCCACCCCAGGGCGGAGCCCGGCTCGTCCCGGAGATCAGTCCACGGGCCGCCGGGGCTCAGTGCGGGCTGTCGGACACGCAGAACTGGTTGCCGTCGGGGTCGGTGAGGACGGTCCAGGCCAGGCCCGGCACCTCATGGGTCTGGACGACCTTCGCGCCGAGCCCTTCGAGCCGTTCGATCTCGGCCACGCGGTCGTCGGCCACGAAGTCGACGTGCCAGCGGTTCTTGCCGGCCGTCGGCTCCTCGACGTGCTGGAAGCCCAGCGCGACCGGCCCGCCGGTCACGGACAGATAGGACCCGTAGTCGGAGGTGATCTCCCCGCCCGTCGCCACGGCCCACCAGCGGGCCAGCGCGCGCGGATCGGTGGAATCCATCGTCACTGCTATCTGTGTGATCGCCATGACGGGAACGCTACCCACCACCACTGACAGAACACGGAACGCCCGGACCCCGCAGGGGGATCCGGGCGTCCGGGAAGAGCGTGCTAGTTGCGCGCGGCGGCGGCCATGGCGGCCTGCACCAGGCGGCGCTTCTCGCGCAGCTTGCCGAGGGCCTCGTCCAGGATGGCCTGGCCGTCGGCGTCGGAGCGGCGCTCCTTCACATAGGCGAGGTGGGTCTTGTACGGCTCGTTCTTCGGAGCCGCCGGCGGGTTGAGCGAGTCGGTGCCGGCGGGGAGGCCGCAGCGGGGGCAGTCCCAGGTGTCGGGCACCTGGCAGTCGCTGGCGAAGCTGGGGCGGGTCTCGTGCTTGTTGGCGCAGTAGAAGCTGACGATGACGCGGGGGGCGGCTTCGCCGCGCTCCGCCTCGCCCATCGGGCCGGCGCCGACCCTGCTGCCGCGAATGGCACTGCCACTAGCCACGGACTACTCCTTGAAGATTCATCCGCCCCAGGAGCAACATCTCCGGGAGCGTAAGTGGAACGAGAGGGGATGCGAAGATCAGGCGCCCTTGGACTTGAACAGGATGCCCAGCACGACGATGGCCACGAACCAGATGGTGCCGGTGCCGATCGTCAGGCGGTCCAGGTTGCGCTCGACCACCGAGGAACCGCCCAGGGAGGAGGAGATGCCACCGCCGAACATGTCCGACAGGCCTCCGCCCTTGCCCTTGTGCAGCAGCACGAGCAGGACCATGAGCAGGCTCGTGATGATCAGCACGATGGAGGATGCAAGAATCACAGCAGTTCTGCGCCTTCTGGGAGCCGTCCCCGCCGGGGCCCCGGCGGGGTTATGAATGACGGTCTTGAATCATAGGACGGCGAGCGAGTGAAAAGGTTTACCCACTACCGCCAAGGGTACGACGATCCAGCCCATGGTTCAGCAGAACCCCCATGACAACGGGCAAGGTTTGGATCAACTCGCCACTTAAAGATCCCGGAATCGGCAGATCTTGACGAATTCCGCGGCGTCGAGCGCGGCGCCGCCGATCAAACCACCATCGACATCAGGCTGGGCCATGATCCCGGCGATGTTACCCGATTTGACCGATCCGCCGTACAGCACGCGGACCGTCTCGGCGACGTCCGTGTCGTACAGCTTGGCGAGCCGCTCACGGATCGCCCCGCAGACCTCCTGCGCGTCGTCGGGGGTCGCGACCTCGCCGGTGCCGATCGCCCAGACGGGCTCGTAGGCGATGACGACCTTGAGCGCCTGCTCCGCGGTGAGTCCCGCGAGGCAGCCGTCGACCTGGCCGAGGGTGTAGGCGACCTGGTCACCGGCCTTGCGGACGTCCAGGCCCTCCCCCACGCAGATGATCGGGCTGATCCCGTTGGCCAGGGCGGCCTTGGCCTTGGCGTTGACGACCGCGTCGGTCTCGTCGTGGTACTGGCGGCGCTCGGAGTGCCCGACCGTGGCGAACGTGCAGCCGAGCTTGGCCAGCATCGCCCCGGAGACCTCACCGGTGTAGGCGCCCTGAGCGTGCTCGGAGATGTCCTGCGAACCGTAGACGATCTTGATCTTGTCGGCGTCGACGAGGGTCTGCACCGAGCGGATGTCGGTGAACGGCGGCAGTACCGCGATCTCGACGGCCTCGTAGTCCTGGCTCTTCAGCGCGAAACCCAGCTTCTGGACGAGAGCGATCGCCTCGAAGTGGTTGTTGTGCATCTTCCAGTTGCCGGCCATGAGGGGCTTGCGTGCCATGGGGTCAGTCCTCCAGCGCGTCGAGTCCGGGGAGGGCCTTGCCCTCGAGGTATTCCAGGCTGGCACCGCCACCGGTGCTGATGTGGGAGAACGCGCCCTCGTCGAAGCCGAGGGTACGGACCGCGGCCGCCGAGTCGCCGCCGCCGACGACCGTGAAGGCGCCGGAGTCGATCAGGCCCTGCGCGACGGCGCGGGTGCCGCCCGCGTAGGGCTCCAGCTCGAACACGCCCATCGGGCCGTTCCAGAAGATGGTCTTGGCGTCGGCCAGCTTGGCCGCGAACAGCGCGCCGGAGGCCGGGCCGATGTCCAGGCCGAGGCGGTCTGCGGGGATGGAGTCCGCGGACACGACCTCGTGGTCGGCGTCGGCGGAGAAGGCCGTCGCGGCGACGATGTCGGTCGGCAGGACGAACTCCACGCCACGCTTCTGCGCCCGCTCCAGGTAGTCGAGGACGACCGGGATCTGGTCCTCCTCCAGCAGCGACTTGCCGACCTCGTGGCCCTGGGCCTTGAGGAAGGTGAAGACCATGCCGCCGCCGATGAGGATCCGGTCGGCGGTCTCCAGCAGGTTGTCGATCACGCCGAGCTTGTCGGAGACCTTGGAGCCGCCGAGCACGACCGCGTAGGGGCGCTCCACGTCGGTGGTCAGCTTCTTCAGGACGTCGACCTCGGTGGCGATGAGGCCGCCGGCGGCGTGCGGCAGGCGCCGCGGCACGTCGTAGACCGAGGCGTGCTTGCGGTGGACGGCGCCGAAGCCGTCGCCGACGTACAGGTCGGCGAGCGCGTCGAGCCGGTCGGCGAAGGCGGCGCGGTCGGCGGCGTCCTTGCTGGTCTCGGCGGCCTCGAAGCGGAGGTTCTCCAGCAGCAGGACCTGGCCGGGCCGCAGGGCGGCGGCCTGCGAGGCGGCGTCGGCGCCGACGACGTCACCGGCCAGCAGGACGTCCCGGCCGAGCAGTTCGCCCAGCCGGGCGGCGACGGGACGCAGCGAAAGCTCGGGCACGACCTGGCCCTTGGGCCGGCCGAGGTGGGAGCCGACGATGACCGCGGCACCCCCGTCCAGCAGCGCGCGGAGCGTCGGCAGCGCGGCCCGGATCCGGCCGTCGTCGGTGATCACGCCGTCCTTGAGCGGGACGTTCAGGTCCGCGCGGACCAGCACCTTCTTGCCACTGACGTCGAGATCATCGACGGTCTTCATGCGTGGAGTCCTAACCGCTGGAGAGGGAGGGGAGGTTCGAACAGAAGACCCCTCCACTCATGACGAGTGAAGGGGTCGATAGGTGCCTTACAGGGAGGCGCCGACGAGCTTGACGAGGTCCACGAGGCGGTTGGAGTAGCCCCACTCGTTGTCGTACCAGCCGACGACCTTGACCTGGTCGCCGATGACCTTGGTCAGACCGGAGTCGAAGATGCAGGACGACGGGTCGGTGACGATGTCCGAGGAGACGATCGGGTCCTCGGTGTAGGTCAGGTAGCCCTTGAGCGGGCCCTCGGCGGCGGCCTTGAACGCGGCGTTGACCTCTTCGACGGTGGTCTCGCGGGCGAGCGTCACGGTCAGGTCGGTGGCCGAGCCGGTGGGGATCGGGACGCGCAGGGCGTAGCCGTCGAGCTTGCCGTTGACCTCGGGGACGACCAGGCCGATGGCCTTGGCGGCGCCGGTGCCGGTCGGCACGATGTTCAGGGCGGCGGCGCGGGCGCGGCGGAGGTCGCTGTGCGGCGCGTCCTGCAGGTTCTGGTCCTGGGTGTAGGCGTGGATCGTGGTCATGAGGCCACGCTCGATGCCGAAGGTGTCGTTCAGGACCTTGGCCAGCGGGGCCAGGCAGTTGGTGGTGCAGGAGGCGTTGGAGATCACCGTGTGGGCGGCCGGGTCGTACTTGTCGTCATTGGCGCCCATGACGATGGTGATGTCCTCGTTCTTCGCCGGAGCGGAGATGATGACCTTCTTGGCGCCGTTGTCGGCGTGCACCTTCGCCTTGGTGGCGTCGGTGAAGAAACCGGTCGACTCCACCACGATGTCGATGTTGTGGTCGCCCCAGGGCAGGTTGGCCGGGTCGCGGTCGGCGTAGACCTTGATGGCCTTGCCGCCGACGATGATCTCTCCGGCGCCGGCCTTCACTTCCTCGGGGAAGCGGCCCAGGATGCTGTCGTACTTCAGAAGGTGCGCGAGGGTCGCGGTGTCGGTCAGGTCGTTGACCGCCACGATCTCGATGTCAGCACCGCTGGCCTTCACGGCACGGTAGAAGTTGCGGCCGATCCGGCCGAAGCCGTTGATGCCTACTCGGATGGTCACGACACTCCTCGTAACTTCGCGTCTCAGTCGGGGGTTCGCCCGCCTCTGAAGGACCTTACCGAATCCAGTCAGAGATCAACTCCACTGGTATGGGGTGAGACAGGGGTGAGCGCACTACCCCGGACCAGGGGTTTTCTCTCACCACTCTAGTGGTCTAGACAGAATTGGTATAGAGGATTGGTCTAGACCAACGATGTGACCTGGCCCCCTGGCGTGCGACGGCCCCGCAAGATCCAAAGGACTCTGCGGGGCCCGCGCCGGTTTAGGAACGAAGTTCCTCGGCGTTTTCAGGGAACAAGCATGTCCGGAGTGAGATTCGCCTCTGTTCCCGGAAGGCCGAGATCGGACGCGCGCTTGTCGGCCATCGCCAAAAGACGCCTTATGCGTCCGGCGATCGCGTCCTTCGTGAGCGGAGGGGCCGCGAGCTGGCCCAGTTCCTCCAGGGACGCCTGCTTGTGCTCCAGCCGGAGCCGTCCCGCGGCGATCAGATGCTCGGGCGCCTCTTCGCCGAGGATCTCCATCGCCCTGGCCACGCGCGCGCCCGCGGCGACGGCCGCGCGGGCGCTGCGCCGCAGGTTGGCGTCGTCGAAGTTGGCGAGCCGGTTGGCG
>NZ_BAAGZI010000264.1:0-8549 GCF_054778695.1 Actinocorallia lasiicapitis | reverse complement strand
CCGCCCCGGCGGCTGGGCGCTGATGGGCGCGGCCGCCGCCGTCACCGCAGCCGCGATCATCGTGCCGACCGCGCTGCTCACCCAGCGCGCCCCGGTCGGCGAACTGCCGCCCCTCGATTCGGCGGACGCTCCGGCGAAGCTCACCGACAGCGTCAACGTGCTGTTCCTCGGCTCCGACAGCCGAAAAGGCGAGAACGTCTCCTACGACGACCGCGCCGCCCGCAGCGACACGATCATGCTGGCGCATCTGCCGAAGAACGGCGCGAAGGCGACGATCGTCAGCTTCCCCCGCGATCTCATGGTGCAGATCCCGGCGTGCGAGACCCCCGAGGGCACGACGTCCCCCGCGCGGTTCTTCATGATCAATGACGCGTTCACGGTCGGCGGCGCCTCCTGCACCCTCAAAACGGTGCAGAAACTCACCGGCGCCCGGATCGACCACCTGATCGTCATCGACTTCACCGCGGTGAAACGCCTCACCGAACTGGTCGGCGGAGTCGAGATCCAGCTCCCCGTCGAAGTCGACGACCCGAAGTCCGGGCTGGTCCTGCCCAAGGGCAAGCACCTCGTGAAGGGCGAGGAGGCCCTGGCGTACGTCCGGGTCAGGCACGGCCTGGGCGACGGCTCCGATCTGGGACGCATCCAACGTCAGCAGGCGTTCCTGCGCTCCCTCTTCGCCAAGCTCAAGCCCACCCTCGTCAACCCGGCGAAACTCCCCGCCCTGGTCGAGACAGCCCGCACCGCGGTCAAGGCCGACGACGCCCTGACCACGGCCAAGATGCTCTCGATCCTGTCCGCTTTGGGCGACCGGACCGCCGCCTTCCGGACCGTCCCCTGGCGGCCCTACCCCCAGGACCCCGCCCGCCTCGCCCTCAAGCAACCCCAGGCCGACCGCCTCTTCACCACCCTCCGCTAAGGGGAGCTACCGGGTCGGGCTCGTAAGGGGAGTTGCCGGGTCGGGCTCGTAGGGGGAGTTGCCGGGTCGGGCTCGCTGGAAGGCCCGGTGCCGGGGTAGCCGCTGGTGAGTGAGTACTTGTCCTCCGCCGGACGGACCGAGGTGCGTGATCAGGAGACGAGGATGACCGTTTTGCCCAGGCCGTGGCCGGTCGCGACCAGGGCCTGGGCGGCGGCGGCCCCGGCGAGCGGGAAGGTCCCGCGGATCGGAAGATCCAGATGCCCGGACTCGTAGAGGGCGACGGCCTCGGCCAGCCGGGCGGCGCTCCGTTTGAAAGGCGTCACCCGGACCCCCAGCGACTCCGCCTTCTCGTGCTCGACGAGCGTGATGATCTGCGAGGGCGTCGGGACCAGCCGAAGCGAGTCGAGGAGGGCCTGGCCGCCGGCGCCGTCGATGACGGCGTCCACCCCGGTCGGGGAGATCGCGAGGACCCGCTCGACCAGCCCGGGACCGTAGGCGACGGGGAGGGCGCCCACCGAGCGCAGATAGCCGTGGTTGGCGGGGCTGGCCGTGCCGATCACGGTGGCGCCCTTCGCGATCGCGAGCTGGACGCCGGTCGCCCCGACCCCGCCGGCCGCCGCGTGGATCAGCAGCCGGGTGCCGGGCCCGACGTTCAGCTCCTCCAACGCGATGTGCGGAGTCATGATCGCGGCGGGGAACGCCCCGGCGACGTCCCACGGCATCTTCGGAGGTTTGGGGACGATCTGGTCGGCGGGGATCACGGTGTACTCGGCGTAGGAGTTGAGCCGGGTGAACGCCAGGACCTCGGCGCCGACCGCGAACCCGGTGACGCCGTCGCCCAGCGCGTCCACGATTCCGGCGACCTCGTTCCCCGGAATCCGCGGCCAGGTGTCGGGGACGCCCGGCGGCAGCCACCCCTGGCCGACCGCCAGGTCGAACGGTTGCACCCCCGCCGCTCTGACGCGGATCCGCACTTCGCCGGGCGCGGGATCGGGGACGGGGAGATCGAGAAGTTCCAGGACGTTGGGGGAGGTGAAGGCCGCTGCTCTCATGGACCCATCGTTCAACTTGAACCTTTGTTGAAGTCAATCCCCGCGGATATCCTCGCCGAAATCATCGGGAACCTCCCCGGACGGCCGGACACAGACGGAGCGTGAGCATCTCTGACTCCACCGACGAGGCCCTGTGGCGGGCCGCGCAGGGCGGGGACGAGCACGCCTTCGGGGGCCTGTTCGACCGGCACCATCGCGCCGTCTACAACTACTGCTTCCGCCGGACCGCCGACTGGACGGCCGCGGAGGACCTGACCTCGGTCGTCTTCCTGGAGGCGTGGCGGCGGCGGAACGACTTCGCCCCCGAACACGACTCGCTGCTGCCGTGGCTCTACGGGGTGGCCACCAACGTGCTCCGCAACCACCACCGCTCGCTGCGCCGCTACCGGAGCGCGCTCGACCGGCTGCCGCACACCCGCGACGAGGACGACACCGAGACCGTCGCGGGCCGGATCGACGACCAGCGCAGGATGCGCGACGTCCTGGACCGGATCGCGAAACTGCCGCGCCGCTACCAGGACGTCCTCGCGCTCTGCGCCTGGGAGGGCCTGTCCTACGAGCAGGCCGCGACGGCGCTGGGCGTGCCCGTCGGCACGGTCCGCTCGCGTCTCAACCGCGCCCGCGAAAAACTCCGGGAACCCGTCCCACGACCCGGACACATAAGGAGAGAACACGCTTTCAGGGAGGAACTGTCATGAAAATCCCGGACCGGCGGGACCTGCCTGGGCACCACACCAGGAGGCAGCATCTGATGAACGAACTCTCCACACCGCGTCGCTCGGCCAAGCGCAGGCTCGTCCTGGGCGGCGGGCTCGGCAGCGCCGTCGCGGGCATGGCGGCGGTCGCGATCGTCGTGTCCGGTGGCGGCACCGGGGCCCCCGCGCCGTCGGGCACCGAGCCGCTCCGCCTGGTCAACGCCGCGCAGCTCCTGAACAAGGCGTCCGAGGCGGCCGCCGCCGAGCCGGATCTGAAGCCCAAGCCGGGCCAGTACCTCTACTTCTTCTCCAAGAGCCACCAGGCGTCGACGACGCTCGCCGCCGATCCGGCCCCGATCCGCCAGGGCGCCGTCGACACGGTCCGGCATGTCTGGCTGTCGGCGAGCGGCGCGAAGCCCGGCTACCTGGAGCAGGACGAGTCGGGCAGGGTGATGAAGAGCTGGCTGTGCGATGTGAAGCAGTCCCAGGAGGAGGAGCTGAAGGAGCAGAAGAAGCAGCCCGACGCCGACCCGGCGCGCCCGCCGTCCGGCTGCACCGACTACGGCCCCACCTACCGCACGGACATCCCGACGGACGCGGCCGCTGCCAAGCGCTGGCTGTACCGGAACAGCAACGGCGGCAACCCGCCGGACGTCCAGGCGTTCCACACCGTCGGCGACACCATCCGCGAGCACTACCTGGGCTCCAAGTCCCTGGCCGCCCTGTTCAAGGCCGCCGCCGACATCCCGGGCGTCGAACTCCACCAGAACGTCCTCGACTTCGCCGGCCGCAAGGGCGTCGCCGTGGGCCAGACCTTCAACGGCCTCCGCCAAGAACTCATCTTCGACCCCGCCACCTACAAACTCCTCGGCGAACGCCAGATCTACGACTTCACCGACCCCTCCACCCCCCACCCCCAAGGCACCGAATCCGGCGACATCCTCTACTCCAACGCCTACCTGGCCTTCAAAATCGTCAACACCCCCGGCCAAAAGTAGGGAACCGGGTTGGGGGGTCGGGGGGAGACAACAGTGTCGTTCCCCCTAAGGAAGGCCGTTCGTGTTGGAGACGCACCGGCTCAGTGACGCGGAGGTGATCGCGAGCTCCCGGGCCAGGCCCGAGGAGTTCGCGGCGCTCTTCGATCGCTATGCGCCGATGATCCACCGTTATGTTCACCGGCGCATCGGGCCCGAAGGCGCCGAGGATCTGGTGGCCGACACGTTTCTGGCCGCGTTCGCCGGACGCGGCCGGTACGACCCCGCATACGAGGACGCGCGGCCCTGGCTGTTCGGGATCGCCACGAAGCTCGTCGCCAAGCATCGGCGGGCCGAAGGCAACCGGCTCAGGGCCGTCGCGAGGGCACCGTACGAGGACGAGCGCTGCCCCGCCGACCGTGTCGCCGAAGAGGTCTCGGCGCACGCGGCGCGCAAGGTGCTCGCCCGCGCCCTGTCGCGGCTCAACCAGGGGGAACGGGACACGCTGCTGCTCATCGCCTGGGCGCAGCTGAGTTACGAGGAGACCGCCGCCGCGCTCGGCGTGCCGATCGGCACCGTGCGCTCCCGGCTGTCCCGCGCCCGCCAGAAGATCCGCAGAACGGTCCCGTTCGACCCCACGGAGGTCATCGATGGTCTTTGACCTGCTCAAGTCGCTCGGCTCGCACCTCGACCGCGACCACCGCCCCGACCTGTCGGACGCGCGCGCGAAAGCCCTGGCGGGCTTCACCTCCACCGAGAAGAGGCACCGCATGAGGTTCTCCAGCACGGCCCGGCTGGCCTTGGCCGCCGCAGGCACCGCCGCCTTCATCATCGTCCCGGTGACACTCGTCGCCCAGCGGGACGACGATGCCCGCGTCCCAGCGCCCGGCTCACTCGATGCGCCGACCGCCGCGCCGTCCCCGCCCGCCGCGCTCGCCCAGCCCCGACCCGACCAGCTCGTCTACGTCAGCATCAAGGCCGACTGGGGCGGCGGCAAGCCGGTCACCGCGCTGTCCTGGTACTCCCAGGACGTCAAGCGGCGTCCCCATCTGTTCCAACGGCAGAACCAGGAGGAGGTCGGCGAGGCGATCCCCGGCCGTCCCGGCTGGGCGCAGTTCTGGAGCTGTCCGGGCGCGATGGCGAGGGAGGACAGCATCGTCAAGAGCCTGGACGACCCGCCGAACTGCCTGAAGATCGCCGCGAAGAACAAGAAAATGGCCCTGGGCGGCAACGGCGAACCACTGGAGATCCAGTACGACGCCGTTCCTCCGACCTACCTCGGCGGCCTGCCCACCGAGGTGCCCGGAATGCGGTCGTGGATCAAGCAGCACACGAACGGCGGCAACCCGCCCGCGGTCCAGGAGTTCACGACGGTCGGCGACGTCCTGCGGCAGGCATACGCACCGCCCGCCGTCGCCAAGGCCTTCTTCGAAACGACCAAGGCGATGCCCGGCGTCGTGCTCAAGGAGAACGTCAAGGACTTCATCGGCCGCCCCGGCATCGAGCTGAGCCAGACCTGGCACGGTGAGCACCATGGCTACATCTTCGACCCGGTGACCTTCCAGTTCATCGGCGAGACGGGCGGGATGGATCTCGAGGCGCCCGCGTTCAACCCCGACGGCGGGGAGACCCCGGATGAGACCCCTTGGACGCCGAGCCCCAAAGAGGTCGAGAACGCAGCGAAGTACCCGGTGAAGGCGTCCTCCGCGGTCGTCGAGGTGGGGATCGTGGATCGTTACGGTCAGACCTTGGGTTGAGGTTTTTGCGCGGGAAGATGCTGGTTTTGCAACGTTAGGGATCTTCCCGGGTGTCCCAGGTGTCCGATATGTTGCGACCTGCCTCACATTGTTGGTGGGGGCGTATCTAGTTGGGCGCGAGAACGGTGAGTGCGGTTGTGAAGCGTCGCGTTTTCGGGGTGGTCGCTGGGCTGGTGTTCGGGCTCGGGCTGGTCTCGGTTCCCTCGCAGGCGGTGGCGGACGGGTTCGTCGCCGCCGACCACGGGTCGAAGATCGTCGAGGAGAAGCAGGTCGACGCCCGTACCGTCGACCTGACCGTCGACACCCCGCTGATCCAGACCTCGGATCCGAAGATCCGGCTGTACCTGCCGGACGGGTGGAGCAAGACCACCACGAAGACCTGGCCGGTCGTCTACGTGTACTCGGGCGGGCCCGGCACCTACATCGACTGGGTGACCTACACCGACCTGCCGGCGACCGCGAAGAACAGCAAGGCGATCGTCGCGCTGGTCGACGGCGGCAAGAGCCAGGGGTTCACCGACTGGTACAACGGCGGCAAGGGCGGCGCGCCCAAGTGGGAGACCTTCCACACCGCCGACGTCCTGCAGCTCATCGAGCGGAACTTCCACGCGAGCACCAGCCGGGCGGTGATGGGTCTGTCCTCCGGCGGCCAGGGAGCCATCACCTACGCGGCACGCCACCCCGGGCTGTTCAAGTACGCCGCCAGCTACTCGGGCATCCTGCACATCACCAAGCCGGGCATCCCGGCGATGATGCTGCTGACGGACTACGGCGCGGGTGAGCCGACCGTCCCCGACCCGATGGCGAAGTGGGGCAACCCGCTCACCGACCGGATGAACTGGATCGACCACGACCCGTACGTCAAGGCCGACGGCCTGCGCGGCACCGGCCTGTACATCTCGGCGGGCAACGGCGACCAGGGTCCGCTCGACAAGGGCCTGGTCGAGCAGATCGGCACGAGCGGGTTCGAAGGCGCGCAGGTGTACGTGCTGGGCTCGATCGGTGAGCGGCTCGTCGGCGTCACCAACGAGGACTTCGTCGCGAAGCTGAAGCTGATGGGGATCCCGGTCACCGCGAACCTCTACGGCGCCGGTTTCCACCAGTGGAAGTACTGGGACCGCGAGTACAAGAAGGCCTGGCCGCTGATCACGTCGGCGATCGGCGCCTGAGCCGGAGACGGTGAAGCCCCACCCGTGCAGGGGAGTGCAGGGTGGGGCCGATGCCTCGATGATGACGTGCCGGGGCCCCGCGTGGAGGCCAGTTGGCCGTGGTGTGGAGTTTCCCGGGCCAGGTGTTGGTGATAGAAGCCACAATGTGACACCGCCGGATGAGATGTAACGCCAGAAAAGCCCACGTCCGGGGGATGATGGGCGGGTGGCTACCAGTACCTCGGAGACCGGAACCCCCCTGCGCCGCCGGCCCGCTCAGCGGCGTTCGGCCGAGCGGGTCCAGCGGATGCTCGACGCGTGCGCGGAACTGCTCGACGAGGGCGGGTACGACGCCCTGTCCACGACGCGGATCGCGCAGCGCGCCAATGTGGCGATCGGCTCGGTCTACCAGTTCTTTCCCGACAAACGGGCGGTCGCGCAGGCGCTCGCGCTCCGCAACCTGGAGGAGTTCGGCGAGCGGATCGGCGTGCTGCTGGCCGACGCGCGGTTCGACCGCTGGTCGCATGTGGTGGGCAACGCCATCGACATCTTCGTCGACATGCACCGCACCGTCCCCGGTTTCCGGGTGCTGCGCTTCGGTGACGTCGCCGACCTCAACCTGCTCGACGAGCAGGCCGACAACAACGCGGTCGTCGCGGGCCGGCTCCGCGAACTGATCACGGCGACGACCGGCACGCAGGACGGCCCGGAGCTGGAACGGGCGTTCGCGATAGCCGTCGAGACGGGCGACGCCCTGATCAAGATGGCGTTCCGTCGCGCGCCCGAGGGCGACGACGCCGTGATCGATGAGGCCAAGGCCCTGATTGAGGACTATCTGTCCAGATATCTTGACCGATAGGTTCTCCGGGTGGATATGAACTGGGTTCAGGCGCAGACCAGGTTTCTGGTGCGCCAGCGCGTCACCCTGATGGCCAACAAGTACGAGGTGCACTCCTCGACCGCGGACGGTCAGGAGGAGCACATGGTGGCCTTCGCCCAGCAGAAGCGGCTGGCGTTCAAGGAGCAGGTGACCCTCTATACCGACGCGTCGAAGCAGTACGTCCTCGGCGGTTTCCGGGCTCGCCAGCGGATCGATCTGGGCGCCACCTACGACATCACCGATCACAACGGGACGCCGATCGGGACCTTCCGCAAGGACTTCAAGCGCTCCCTGACGTCCTCGACCTACCACCTGGAGCAGCCGGGTCTCGGTGTCACGACGGGCACCGAGCGGAACCAGACGGTCGCCGTCCTGCGCCGTATCTGGGGGTTCATCCCCTACCTTTCGGATCTGCCGTTCGCGTGGCCGTACCACTTCGACTTCACGGCCGGGGGAACGCATCCGGTCTTTTCGGTCGTCAAGAAGTTCGGCTTCCGCGACCGCTACGTGGTCGACATCCACGATCCGCGGATCGATCGCCGGCTCGTCATCGCGATGGCCGTGGGCCTGGACGCGCTCCAGTCCCGCTGACCGTTCGATCAGGTCGCTGGCCGATTTCGGGCGTTGAGGCCCGCCGGTAGGCAGTCGATGTCACCATATGCATATGTCCGGTGACGAACTGACGCGGCCGCTCAGAGGTTTGGTGAGAGACGTCCCCTTTGTCGCTCTACCGCCAACGGCGGTCGACGCACCCGCGCGGGACGGCCTCGTCGTCTGCCTGCACGCGTTCGACGCGCCCCGCAGCGAGGCCGCCCTCGCCGCGGCCATCCCGATGACCGGGGTTCCGGTCTGGCGGGTCTATCTCGGGCTGCGGCTGCCCGACCTCGCCGAGCACGACTATCTGACGCTCCTCGCGGAGATCGTCGAACGGACCGTGGCCGAGCTGCCGGGGACCGTCAACGAGCTCCGCGAGCTGCTCGACTGCGGCAACGGCGCGATCGGCCTGTTCGGGCACGGCGAGGGGGCGACAGCCGCGCTGCTGGCCCTGGCCGAGCAGGCCGTGCCCGTCTCGGCGGCGGCGCTGGTCTCGCCGATCTCCGAACCGGCCCGCACCATCGCGGCGCGGG
>NZ_BAAGZI010000263.1:0-8605 GCF_054778695.1 Actinocorallia lasiicapitis | reverse complement strand
GCGCCGTCGCCGCGACCCTCGGCCGCGCCGACGCGCGCATCGCCGACCCCGCCGACCTCCGGCACCTGGACGCCGACACCGTCACCCCGCTCGCCCTGCCGCTGCGGGTGCCCGTCCTGCTCGACCCCCGGCTGCGGGACCTGTCCTCGGTGGTGGTCTCCAGCGGCCGCGACGGCCTGGAGCTGGAACTCACCCCCGCCGGACTGATCCGCGCCACCGGAGCGACCCTCACCGTGGGAGAACCGTGACCGCAGGAACCCTGACCGTCCGTCTCGCCGTCGCCGACCCCGACGAGCTGCGCTCCCTGGACGACTGGCTGCGTGGCGCCGACCTCGGCCGGATCACGTTCGCGGCCGCTCCGCCGGCCCCCGGCGCGCTCGGCTCGATCGACGAGGAGCTCCTGGTGACCCTGGCCGACCGGGTCGACGCCGCGGCGCTCGCCGCGTCGGTGGAGCTGTGGCTGCGGCTCAGGCCGTCCGGGCTGACCCTCTTCCTGCGGATCGGCGACCGTCCGCCGGTCATGCTCGACGCGGCGGGCGGCGTCGACGTCCTCACGTTGCTCAAGGCCGCGTTCGACGCCTCCGGCGGCCGAACCACAACGGATTGATGACGAAGGGCACCAACCCGCGATCTTCGGCATCTAACGGTTGATCTTTCAGGGAGGCTTCTCTTCCCACGGCGGGTGTTCTCAGGAGGTTCAGTGGCGATCAGTACGAGTACCCGTCGGGCGGGCACGTGGCCGGTGCTGGCCGCGGTCACCGCCGTCACGCTGGTCGTCGTGGTCGGCGTCGTGTACTTCCTGACCAAGGGCCCGGGCGGCTGCGACGGGACGGTGTCGCTGCGCGTCGCGGCGTCGCAGGACAAGGTGCGCCTGCTCCAGATGGCGGGCGACGCCTACGCCGAGGACGCCGTCGTCGGCGGCAAGTGCGTCAGCGTCACCGTCGACTCCAAGAACTCCGGCACCGCCATGGAGGCGCTGGCCCGCGGCTGGGACGAGGCGCGCGACGGCGCCAAGCCCGACGTCTGGTCGCCCGCCTCCGCCCAGTGGGCCTCGCTGCTGCGCGCCCAGAACCCCGGCGCCATCGAGGGCTCCACCTGGCAGCCGATCATGACCACCCCGCTGACCATCGCGATGCCCAAGCCCATGGCGGAGGCGCTCGGCTGGCCCGCCAAGCAGATCGGCTGGCGCGATCTGGCCGAACTCGCCACCACCGGCGGCTGGAAGACCAAGGGCCACCCCGAGTGGGGCGCGTTCAAGCTCGGCAAGACCAACCCGAACTACTCCACCAGCGGGTTCAACGCCACGCTCGCCGCCTACTTCGCCGCCACCGGCTCCACCAGCGACCTCACCACCGCCGACCTCGCCGCCCCGCAGAACCGCAGGTTCGTCGGGAACATCGAGAAGTCGATCGTGCACTACGGCGACACCCTGCTGACCTTCTTCTCCAACCTGCAGCGCGCCGACGACCGCGGCGAGGCGCTCTCCTACATCTCGGCGGTCACCGCCGAGGAGACCTTCGTCTGGAACTACAACCAGGGCAACCCGACGATCGACCCCGACCAGATCGGCAAGCACGCCCGGCCGAAGGTCCCCGTGGTCGCCTTCTACCCGAAGGAGGGCACGGTCTTCTCCGACCACCCGTTCGTCGAGCTGGCCGGGCTGCCGGGCGAGCGCAGGGCGGCCGCCGCCGACTTCCTGAAGTGGCTGCACACCGACCCCGCCCAGAAGATCTTCACCGACCACGGCTACCGGAGCTACCAGGGCGCGGCCGGCGCGTCGGCGACCCGCGAGTTCGGGGTGCTCGCCGAGCAGCCCGCCACCCGGCTCCGGCTGCCAGGACCCGAGGTCATGCGGGGCGTCCTGAAGAGCTGGACGGAGCTGCGCAAGCCCGCCAAGGTGCTGCTGGTCCTCGACAAGTCGGGCTCGATGAACGAGAAGGTCCCCGGCACCGACCGCTCCAGGCTGGACCTGGCCAAGGACGCCGCGATCAACGCCCTCAAGGAGTTCGCGCCGCAGGACCAGGTCGCGCTCTGGGAGTTCTCCTCCAAGCTCGACGGCGAACGCGACCACCGGCCGCTGGTGCCGTTCGGCGCCATGGAGCCGGGCCACCGCGAGCAGATCAGGTCGGCGCTGGCCGGGCTGAAGGTCCAGGGCGGCACCGGCCTGTACAACACCACGGCCGCCGCCTACGACGAACTGCGCCGCGCCAAGGCCATCGGCGCGATCAACGCGGTCGTCGTCATGACCGACGGCCAGAACGATCGCGAAGGCGGCATTCCGGACCTCGAGACCCTCACCGGACGCCTCGCCGCACGCGAAGGCGAACCCGTTCGTGTCTTCACCCTGGCCTTCGGTGACGGCGCCGATCTGGGCACCCTCACAAAGATCGCCCAGGCCACGGACGGTGCGGCCTACGATTCCCAGGATCCCAACAGCATCAGCCAGGTCTTCTCCGAGCTCCTTTCCAACTTCTGAAAAGGCGGTTGTCCTCGGTGGTCGCCGAGACCCCCTAGACTGAACCAGCCATAGGCATGTGTTGCCGCCCGAAACAAATCGTGAGACCGGCGGCCGCCCGCGCTTGTCCGAAAGGGCTGGAGCGCGAGAGCCACTGAACCGCCGGATCAAGGAGACCTGCCCCGTGAAGACCGCCGTCGAGGAGCTGACCCCGACCCGGGTGAAGCTCACCATCGAAGTACCGTTCGAAGAGCTCAAGCCGAGCCTCGACAAGGCTTACAAGGAGCTCGCCAAGCAGGTGCGGCTCAAGGGCTTCCGCCCGGGCAAGGCCCCCGCGGCCCTGATCGACCAGTACGTCGGCCGCGGCGCCGTGCTCCAGGAGGCCGTCAACGACGCGCTCCCGGGCCTGTACGGCAAGGCCATCGAGGAGAAGGAACTCTTCGTCCTCGGCCAGCCCGAGGTCGAGGTGACCAAGCTCGACGACGGCAAGGAGTTCGAGTTCACCGCCGAGGTCGACATCCGTCCGACCTTCGAGGTGCCCGCCTACGACGGCCTGCCCGTCACCGTCGACGACGCGACCGTCACCGACGAGGAGGTCGAGGAGACCCTCGGCAACCTCCGCGACCGGTTCGCGACCCTGACGGTCGCCGAGCGCGCCGCCGCCGACAAGGACATCGTCACCATCGACCTGGCCGCGGCCATCGACGGCGAGGACGTCGAGGACGCCGCCACCAAGGGCTACTCCTACGAGGTCGGCTCCGAAGGCGCCATCGAGGGCCTGAACGAGGCGATCGTCGGCCTGTCCGCAGGCGAGTCCAAGACCTTCTCCTCCACCCTGGTGGCGGGCTCCAAGAAGGGCGAGACGGCCGACGTCACCGTCACCGTCTCCAAGGTGCAGAGCAAGGAACTGCCGGAGGCCGACGACGAGTTCGCGCAGCTGGCGTCCGAGTTCGACACCGTCGAGGAGCTCAAGGGCGACGTGCGCAAGCGTCTCGCCCGGCAGAAGTCCCTCAACCAGATCGGCCAGGCCCGGGACAAGGCCCTCGAGGCCCTGCTCGAGAAGGTCGAGATCCCGCTGCCCGAGTCCGTCGTGGCCAGCGAGATCTCCCGCCGCAACGAGCAGCTCGACCAGCAGCTCGCCATGAACGGCCTCTCCCGCGAGGACTACCTCACGGAGGAGGAGAAGACGGCTGAGGACTTCGACGCCGAGATCGCCGAGGCCGCGGCCAAGGCCGTCAAGGGCGGCTTCATCCTCGACCAGCTCGCTCTCCAGGAGGAGCTGGGCGTCGAGAACGAGGAGCTCTCGGAGTACGTGGTCACCCAGGCCATGCAGATGGGCCTGCCGCCGCAGCAGCTCGCCCAGTACCTCACCGAGAACAACCAGATCCCGGCCCTCGTCGCCGAGGTCCTGCGCTCCAAGGCGCTGAACCTCATCGTCGAGCACGTCAAGATCTCGGACGAGTCCGGCAACGAGCTCGACCTCGACGCGCTCCGCAAGGAGATCAACGGCGAGACCGTCGACCTGGAGGCCGAGACGGTCGCCGAGGCCGAGGAGATCACCGAAGAGGCCGCTGACGAGGCCGCCGAGGAGAAGAAGGCCGACGAGGCCTGATTCGCAGAGAACATCCCTTTCGCCCCGCTCGCCGATTTATCGGCAGGCGGGGCGTTTGTGTTCTGGCACCGTTCGCGACCGGCCAAACCCATTAGTGCGAAAAAGCGCGGCGGGTACGCCCCGAGCGAAAAGAACGCCTCGCTGGCATGAACCCCGGTGGGGGAGCGTTAGTGTCCAATACATCAGACCGTCGAAACCTAACGGAGGAACAGGGTGAGCATGCCTCCGACCTTCCACGAGCCGACCGTCATGCGCGAGGCGAGTGCTCCCGGCGCTCTTCTGGCGCAGGAGGCACTGCACCAGCAGCTTCTTCGCAAGCGCATCGTGGTGCTCGGCCAGCAGGTCGACGACGACATCGCGAACCGTCTCTGCGCCGAGCTGCTGCTGCTCTCGGCCGAGGACGGAAAGCGCGACATCACCTTTTACATCAACTCGCCCGGCGGCTCGGTGACCGCAGGTATGGCGATCTACGACATCATGGAGTACGTGCCCAACGACATTGTGACCGTGGGCATGGGCCTGGCGGCGTCGATGGGCCAGTTCCTGCTGTGCGCCGGCACCCCCGGAAAGCGCTACGCGCTCCCGCACGCCCGGATCATGATGCACCAGCCCTCGGGCGGCATCGGCGGCACCGCCTCGGACATCAAGATCCAGGCTGAGCAGATGCTCTACGTCAAGAAGACGCTCGCGGAGCGGATCTCCTTCCACACCGGTCAGACGGTCGAGCAGATCGGCACCGACTCCGACCGCGACCGCTGGTTCACCGCGGACGAGGCCCAGGCCTACGGTCTGGTCGACCACGTCATCAGAAGCGCTAACGAGGTTCCCTCGGAAGGGCCGGTTTCCTGATGGAGCGAATCATGAACATCGGCGGCACCGCCCGTCCGTCCGGCATCCAGCCGGTCGAGAGCCGGTACATCATCCCCTCGTTCGTCGAGCGCACCGCTTACGGCGTCAAGGAGATGAACCCGTACAACAAGCTGTTCGAGGAGCGCATCATCTTCCTCGGCGTGCAGATCGACGACGCGTCCGCCAACGACGTCATGGCCCAGCTCCTGACGCTGGAGTCCATCGACCCGGACCGCGACATCAGCATCTACATCAACTCGCCCGGCGGCTCGTTCACGGCCATGACGGCGATCTACGACACGATGCAGTTCGTCAAGCCCGACATCCAGACCGTCTGCATCGGCCAGGCCGCCTCCGCGGCCGCGGTCCTGCTCGCGGCCGGCAGCCCGGGCAAGCGCGCCGCGCTTCCGCACTCCCGGATCCTGATCCACCAGCCGGCGACCGAGGGCACCTACGGTCAGGGCTCGGACATCGAGATCCAGGCGCGCGAGATCATGCGGATCCGCGAGCAGCTCGAGACCATCCTCGCCCGGCACTCGGGCAAGACGCCCGAGGAAGTCCGCCAGGACATCGAGCGAGACAAGATCCTCACGGCGGACGAGGCCAAGACGTACGGTCTGATCGACGACGTCTTCGTCAGCAAGAAGCGCCGGGTGGAGGTAGTGTCTTCGTAAGACGGCGCACAGCCCGGGGAACCCCCCGGCTTCGCGGCCACACTTCCCCAACCGATGTGTGACCCGGCGCCCCGGAGACGGTACCGTCGAAGCAGCCTTTTTCGGCGGTGCGCGGGGACGGACCTGCGCACCGCCGCGAACAGGCGGCCCCACGAAAAGGAGACAACCGGGTGGCACGCATCGGTGACGGTGGTGACCTGCTGAAGTGCTCGTTCTGCGGGAAGAGCCAGAAGCAGGTCAAGAAGCTCATCGCGGGCCCGGGTGTGTACATCTGCGACGAGTGCATCGATCTCTGCAACGAGATCATCGAGGAGGAGCTCTCCGAGAGCTCCGACCTCAAATGGGACTCCCTGCCCAAGCCGCGTGAGATCTACGAGTTCCTCGACGGCTATGTGATCGGGCAGGACACGGCGAAGAAGGCGTTGTCGGTAGCGGTCTACAACCACTACAAGCGGATCCAGAACGGCGATTCCCGCGACGACGTCATCGAGCTGGCCAAGTCCAACATCCTGCTGCTGGGCCCCACGGGCTCGGGCAAGACGCTCCTCGCACAGACACTCGCCAAGCTGCTCAACGTGCCGTTCGCGATCGCGGACGCCACGGCCCTGACCGAAGCCGGTTACGTCGGCGAAGACGTCGAGAACATCCTCCTGAAGCTGATTCAGGCGGCCGACTACGACGTCAAGAAGGCCGAGACCGGCATCATCTACATCGACGAGGTCGACAAGATCGCTCGTAAGAGCGAGAACCCGTCGATCACGCGGGACGTCTCGGGTGAGGGTGTCCAGCAGGCTCTGCTGAAGATCCTCGAAGGCACCACCGCTTCGGTTCCGCCGCAGGGCGGCCGCAAGCACCCGCACCAGGAGTTCATCCAGATCGACACCACGAACGTGCTGTTCATCTGCGGTGGCGCGTTCTCCGGCCTCGAGAAGATCATCGAGGGCCGGGTCGGCAAGCAGGGCATGGGCTTCGGCGCGGTCATCCGCTCCAAGGTCGACTTCGCGAAGAACAGCGACATCTTCGGCGACGTCATGCCCGAGGACCTGCTGAAGTTCGGGATGATCCCGGAGTTCGTGGGCCGGCTTCCGGTCGTCACCTCGGTGCACAACCTGGACCGTGACGCCCTCATCAACATCCTGACCGAGCCGAAGAACGCCCTGGTCAAGCAGTACCGTCGGCTGTTCGAGCTGGACGGGGTCGAGCTGGAGTTCACAGACGACGCCCTCGAGGCCGTCGCGGACCAGGCGATCCTGCGCGGCACGGGCGCTCGCGGTCTGCGCGCGATCCTCGAAGAGGTCCTGCTCTCGGTGATGTACGAGGTGCCGTCGCGAGCCGACGTCGCCCAGGTCGTCATCACCCGTGAGTCGGTCCTGGAGCACGTCAATCCGACTCTCGTCCCGCGTGAGCGCGTGCAGAAGCGCGAGCCCCGCGAGAAGAGCGCCTGACGCACCAGCGCATCCGACGGAAAGCCCCGGCCTGGCCGGGGCTTTCCGTTTTCCCGCCCCAGGTCCGTGATCTCCGCAACCAAGCCGCCTCCGGCGGCGTCCCAATCTCCGGTAGATCGGGACGAAGCGGATGGGGGAAGAGATGCTTCTGGTCATCTCGGTGCTGGTGGCCGTCGCGTCGTTCTACGCGGCTCTGCGGTTTCTGGGCTGGCGGTGGTCGCGGAAGTGGCGGCCGGTCAAGCCGTTCGTGTTCGTCGCGATCCTGGTCGGTCCTGCGGCGCTGACGACGTATCTGACACAGGAGCTGGTGATCGAGCCGGACGGCCCGTTCACCGGAGTCCCCTGTGAGGGGGGCGTCTGGGCGTCGTCGGTGAAGCTGGGCCCGAAGGGGTTCGCGCCCGCGGGCTGCGCCCTCACCTACGGGCGGATCACCTTCGAGAACGCCGGCGAGGAGACGCCCTACGGGATCTGCGTGGGCCACGACGGGCGCTGCTCGTCCAGCGGCAGGATCCCGGCCGTGCTCCACCACGGACTGGCGCTCGCTCCCGGCGAGGCCCGCTCCGTCGAGCTGCCGATCCACCGGACCTGGCAGCAGGAGTTCGACCGCGCCTACCCGCTGACGTTCACCGGCGACCACCGCCCGGGACCGGACTTCGTCGTCCAGGTCAAGGTCACGCCCGAGCTGCCCGCGCCGAAGTACGGCTATCCGTGAGCCGCGCGGGACCGGAACACCCCGCGCGTGTTCCGATCCCGCGGGTCAGCCGGTGAGGGGGAGGCGGGCGGTCAGGGTGGTGCCGTGGCCGGGACGGGAGGCCAGGGTGAAGGTGCCGCCCAGCTCGGCCGTGCGTTCGCGCATCGAGGTGAGGCCGAGGCCGGTGCCCGGGACACGGGGCAGGCCGCGGCCGTCGTCGGTGACCACGATCTCGAGCCGGTCCTCCGCGGCCGTCATACGTATCGCTGCGCTGGTGGCCTTGGCGTGCCGGGTGATGTTGGTCAGGGCCTCCTGGACGATCCGGTAGGCGGCCGTCTCGACCGGCGACGGCAGCCCCGGCAGGTCGGCCTCGACACTGACGGTCGGGCTGGGCAGGTCGGCGGCGAGCGCGCGGACGGCCCCGGCCAGCCCGTGGGCGTCGAGCGCGGGCGGGCGCAGACCGTGCACCAGTTCGCGGATCTCGGTCATCGCCGAGGTCATCCGTTCGCGCAGCGCGACCAGCGACGGTTCGACGCTGGTGGGGTCCGAGCGGAGCCGGATCCTGGCGGCGTCGACCGACAGGGCGAGGCTGGCGAGGGTCGGGCCCAGGCCGTCGTGGAGATCGCGGCCGAGCCTGCGCCGTTCGGCCTCCCGGGTGATGATCAGGTTCTCCTGGGAGAGCCGCAGCAGCCGGACGGTGTGCGCGAGGTCGGCGACATGCCGGGTGAGCACGCCCAGCAGCCGGTGGTCGGTCCGGCCGCGTGACTCGATCAGCAGCCTGCCGATCGGCTCGCCGTGCCAGACCAGCGGGATCGCCCGCGGATGCGCGCCGAGGGTCCCGTCGCTGTCGACGATCCGGCCGTCGATCTCGACGGCCGC
>NZ_BAAGZI010000262.1:0-8618 GCF_054778695.1 Actinocorallia lasiicapitis | reverse complement strand
CCCGAACCCGGCCTTCGAACCCCTGTCCGCCGCGCTCAAGACGGCCCTGTCCGCCGAGACCGCGCAGCGGGCGGCCGCCCTCGCCACCGAGATCCGCACCGACGGGGCCGCCGTCGCCGCGCGGCTCCTGCTCGACCTGGCCGGCTGAACGCCCCCGAACACCATCCCGCGAACCGATCGGAGCTCATGTTTTGGAACCGCTGAAGAGCAGCGTGTTCGACCTGCCCGCCGCCCGTGCCGCCAAGGCCGCGCCCGAACTGATCGCGCAGGACGAGCGGCACTTCGCGGCCATCGCCCGCTGTCTGGAGGAGTCGGTCGCCGACCTGTCCGAACGGCTCGAGGCCGAACGGAAGGCGCCCGGCGGTCTCGGCCCGAAGGCCCTGGAACGCGACCAGGAGATCCACCGGCTGACGTCCCGGCTGCGGACCCTGCGCCGGTTCGGCCTCGACCTGTGCCTCGGCCGGATCGTCGGCGCGGACGGCGCGGAGCCCGTGTACGTCGGCCGGATCGGCCTGACCGACGCCGCGGGCCGCCGACTGCTGCTCGACTGGCGCTCCCCCGCCGCCGAACCGTTCTTCGGCGCGACCCACGCCGACCCGATGGGCCTGGCCAGCCGCCGCCGGTACCGGTGGACCCTCGGCCGGATCAGCGACTACTGGGACGAGGTGTTCACCGCCGACGGTTTCGAAGGCCACGCCGCGGCCCTCGACGACCAGTCCGCGTTCATCGCGAGCCTGGGCACCAACCGGTCGTCGCGGATGCGGGACGTGCTGGGCACCATCCAAGCCGACCAGGACGCCATCATCCGCGCGGGTTCGCGGGGAGCGCTCGTCGTGGACGGCGGCCCCGGCACGGGCAAGACGGTCGTCGCGCTGCACCGCTCCGCCTATCTGCTGTACTCCGATCCGCGGCTCGCCCACCGCAGGGGCGGCGTGCTGTTCGTCGGCCCGCACCAGCCGTACCTCGCTTACGTCTCGGACGTCCTGCCGAGCCTCGGTGAGGACGGGGTCCAGATCTGCACGCTCCGCGATCTGGTGGCCGAGGGACCGGCCGCGCCGCCGGAGGCCGATCCGGCCGTCGCGGCGCTGAAGGCTCGGGCGGAGCTGGTGAAGGCGGTCGAGAGGGCCGTCCGGTTCTATGAGAACCCGCCCGAGCAGGGCATGGTCGTCACGACGCACTGGAACGACATCCGGCTGACCGCCGCCGACTGGGCGGAGGCGTTCGAGGCGCCCGACCCGGGCTCGCCGCACAACGACGCCCGCGCCCAGATCTGGGCGGAGCTCCTCACGATCCTCGTCGACAAGCACGACGGCGACGCCCCCGAGGAGCTGCTCCGCAAGTCGCTGCGGCAGAACCGGGAGCTGCGGGCGGCGTTCAACCGGGCGTGGCCGCTGCTGGAGGCGGCCGACATCGTCGGCGACCTCTGGACGGTCCCCGCCTACCTGCGGATGTCCGCGCCGTGGCTGACCACCGAGGAGATCCGCGCCCTCCAGCGCACCGATCCGGCCGCCTGGACGGTCTCGGACCTGCCGCTGCTGGACGCCGCCCGCCAACGCCTCGGCGACCCCGAGGCCGCCCTCCGCAAACGCCGTCAGGAAGCCTCGGCCGCCGCCGACCGCGAGTACATGACGCAGGTCGTCGACCGGCTGCTGGAGGCCGACGACGACAACGAGGGCTGGATCACGATGCTGCACGGCCAGGACCTCCGCGACGCCCTGATCGACCAGGACGCCCTGCCGACGGCCGATCCCGATCTGCTGGCCGGGCCGTTCGCGCACATCGTCGTGGACGAGGCGCAGGAGCTGACCGACGCCGAATGGCAGATGCTGCTGCTGCGCTGTCCGTCCAGGAGTTTCACGATCGTCGGGGACCGCGCCCAGGCCCGGCACGGTTTCACCGAGTCGTGGCGGGAGCGGCTGGAGCGGGTCGGGCTCGACCGGATCGAGCAGGCGTCCCTCACCATCAACTACCGGACGCCCGAGGAGGTCATGGCGGAGGCCGAGCCGGTCATCAGGGCGGCGCTGCCGGACGCGAACGTGCCGGTCTCGATCCGCAGCAGCGGCGTCCCGGTCACCCGTGGATCTCTCGCCGAGCTCGACGCGATCCTGGACGTCTGGCTCGCCGAGCACTCCGAGGGGGTCGCCTGCGTGATCGGCGCCCCCGGGTTCGTGGCGCGGCCGCGCGTCCGTTCCCTGACGCCCGAGCTGGCCAAGGGCCTCGAGTTCGACCTGGTGATCCTGGTCGATCCCGAGGCGTTCGGCGACGGAGTCGAGGGGGCCGTCGACCGCTATGTCGCGATGACCAGGGCGACCCAGCGCCTGGTCATCCTGACCAGCGGGTGACGGCCAGGACCGTCACGCGAGCAGTTTGAGCGCGAGATGGGCGTAGAGCGCGCCGACGTCCTCCGGGGTGCGCTGGCCGGTGGGCCGGTACCAGCGGGCGATGTCGGTCAGCATCGAGGTGAGGGCGCGGGTGGTGCCGACGGGGTCGGGGGCGGTGAAGGCCCCGGCGGCGACACCGGTCCGCACCTCGCGCAGGAACAGCTCGCCGATCCCGGCGCGGCGGGCGTGCATGACCGCGTAGTCGTCGGGGGCGAGAGCAGCGGCCTCCTGGCGGACCACCCGCGCCGACTGGTGGTCGGCGGCGTGGCCGCGGGCGAAGGTGTAGGCCAGCGACCGCATCCGTTCGACCGGGTCGGTCAGGCCGTCCAGCGCCTCCTGGAGCTCGGCCACCAGGAACTCGTGGAAGCCGAGGCAGATCCGGCGCAGCAGCTCGCCCTTGGTGGCGTAGTGCACGTACACGGCGGCGGGGCTCATCCCCGCCGCTTTGGCGATCTGCCGGGTGGTGGCGCCGTGGTAGCCGTGCTCGGCGAAGCAGTCGACGGCGGCGAGGAGGATCCTGCGCGCCGCGTCCGGGCGTACGTCGGCCCACAGGATCTCTGGTCGCCCGCCCGTCAGCACCGCCGAAGCGTACGGCCCCGGCCCCGCCGTTGGCGAGGCCGGGGTCGTGATGGTCATGTCAGCCGATCTTTCCGGCGGGGACCGGATACCCCTTGGCCAGCTCGGACGCCTCCGCCGGCTTCACGATCTTCAGCCCGCCGGTCGCTTCCTTGTCGGGCTGCATCACGTAGTCGCTGAGGGTCGGCGGAACCTGGACGGTGGAGAAGTCCGAGGTGAGCCCGAACCCGATGTCGTGGCTCTTCTGGGCGCGGTGCGCGGTGATGATGCCGTCGTGGCTGAGGTCCTTGGCCTCGCATGCCTTCTTCAGCGCGTCACCGAAGATCGACGCGCTGACGTAGCCGGCGAGCACACCGCCGTCGAGGAGCTGGCCGGGGAATTTCGCCTTGTAGGAGTCGGTGAGCTTCTTCACCGCGGGCAGGTCGGCGCTCAGCGGCACCGCCGAGCCGACGATGTAGAACCCCTGGAGCAGCGCGGGCGCGGCCGGGGTGTCGAGGAGCTGCGGCGCGAACGCGGCCTGGTTGCCGACGATCGGCGCCTTGATCCCCTGGGCCCGCGCGACGCCCGCGAGCGACGCGACGGCCTTGGGCGAGACGCTCGCGGTGATCGCGGCGACACCGGTGCCCTTGAGCGCGGTGACCTGCGCGGTCATGTCGGTGTCGGTGGCCTTCACCTTCTGCTCGACCAGGGTGACGCCCAGTTTCTCCGCGGCGTACTTGGCCCCGGCGAGCGCGTTCTGCCCGTAGTCGCCTTCGGCGTAGACGACGCCGACCTTGTCGCCCTTCTTGATCAGCTTCTGGGAGTCGAGGAACGCGAACGCGTTGATCGCCTGGACGTCGTAGGTGGTGCCGGTGACCTGGACGTACTCGTTGCCGAGCAGGGCCGTGCTCCAGGCGAGCGGGATCGTGAACACCTTGTCGGCGGTGATCCGGTCCTTGACCGCGGTGACCATCGGGGAGCCGATGAACTGCGCGAACCCGGCGACCTTCGGCGCCAGCTCGGTGTAGCCGGCGACGGCGCGCTGCGGGTCGTAGCCGTGGTCGCGGACCGTCACCTCGATCTGGCGTCCGCAGATGCCGCCGGCGGAGTTCACCTCGTCGAAGTAGAGCTGCTGGGACTGGGTGACGGACTTGCCGAGCGACGCGAACGGCCCGGTCAGATCGGTCAGCGCCCCGACGGTGATCTTGTCGGCGGTGACGCCGGGACCGGTCTTGACCCCGTCCGCGCCCGTGCCCTCGGCGCTCTCGCCCTTGGACGAGCAGCCGGTCAGCGCCAGCGCGGCGACCGCGGCGACAGAAATGATCTTTCTCATGCGGGTGTCTCCTTGGGACGGGGTGAGGGGAGGCGGGAGATCCCGCCGGGGAGGAAGAGGACGATGGCCACGACGGCCGTCCCGTACAGCAGCCGGGCGGCGGTGGCGGGAGACAGGCTCTCGGGCAGCGCGTCGCTGTAGTGGGTGAGGAGCTGCGGCAGCAGCGTGACCAGCAGCGCGCCCAGGACGGCCCCCCGCACCGTCCCGAGCCCACCGATGACGATCATGGCGAGGTAGTCGAGCGACAGCACGATCCCGAAGTAGTCGGGGACGGTCCGCTGGAACGCCAGCGCGATCAGCACCCCGGCCAGCCCGCCGTACATCGACGACAGCACGAACACCGACGCCCGGTAGCGGCCGACGGGCACACCCATCACCCCGGCGGCGACCTTGTGGTCGCGGACGGCGTTGAGGGCGCGTCCCGGCCGTCCGTGGAGCACACCGGAGGCGAACCAGGCGGCGACGCCCAGCACGGCGAGCCCCAGGAACCAGAGTTTCTCCTGCTGCCCGAACGGGATGCCGAGCACGTTGAGCGGGTCGGCGCCGTCGAAGACGAACCCGAACAGCTCGAACGGCGGGACGGCCCTGCCGTTGACCCCGCCGGTGATCTCCTCGGCGTTGAACAGGACGTGCTGGCCGACGAAGACCAGTCCGAGCGTCGCGATGCCGAGGCTCACCCCGGCGAGCCGCGCGGAGATCGGGCTGAACGCCAGCCCGCCGAGCCCGGCGGCCAGGACGGCGACGGCGGCCGCGAGCAGCGGCGGCCAGCCCTCGGACGCCAGATAGGTGTAGCCGTACGCGCCGATCGCGAGGAAGAACGCGTGGCCCATCGACAGCTGGCCGGTCGCGCCGGTCAGCAGGTTCAGCCCGATCGCGCCGATGGCGGCGGCCATCGCGAACAGCCCGGTCTGGAGCCAGAAGCCGTCGAGGTAGAACGGCGGGATCAGCAGCAGGAGGTACAGAAGCCTAGACACGGGCGGTCTCCCTCGTTCCGAACAGGCCCGCGGGACGCCAGAGCAGCACCAGGACCATCACCGCGTAGGGCGCGACGTCGCCGATGCCCCGGCCGAGGAAGGCCAGGTCGTTCTGGTAGCCCGTCATCAGCGACTCGGTCAGCCCGACGATCAGGCCGCCCGCGAGCGCTCCGGTCGTCGAGTCGAGTCCGCCGAGGATCGCGGCGGGGAACGCCTTGAGCGCGGCGTAGGACGTCGTCCGGTCGAGCCCCGGCGTGGGGAACACGGTCAGGAAGACCGCGGCGACGGCGGCGAGCCCGCCCGCGACCGCCCACGCCCCGATCGAGACCCGGCCGAGCCGGATGCCCATCAGCGCGGCGGTCTCGGCGTCCTCGGCGACGGCCCGCATCGAGATGCCCCACGAGGTGTACTTGAACGCCAGCAGGAACAGCCCGATCAGGGTTCCGGCGACGAGCAGGGCCGCGATCCGCGTCGCCGGGATCATCACCGGGCCGAGATGGACGAGGTGGTCGCCCCACGGGTCGCCCATCGCGAGGGTCTCGCTGCCGATCCTGCGGGTGAGTTCGCTGGTCAGCACGATGTCGATGCCGATGGTCGCGATCGCGAGGACCGCGGCGTCGACGGCCTTGGCGCGGCGGATCACGGCGAACTCGATGATCCCGCCGATGAGGGCCGCGACGGCGACACCGGCCAGCAGCGCCCCCCAGAAGCCCAGGTCGTCATGGGTCTCGGCGACCACATAGCCGCCGATCAGCAGCAGCGAGGCGTGCGCGAAGTTCACCACCTCGGTCGCCTTGAAGATGACGACGAAGCCGAGGGCGATCAGTGCGTAGACCGCCCCGGTGGCCACGCCGTTGACGAGCAGTTCGATCAGTTTCGTCATCTCGGACGGTTCTCCTGGGGGTCGGCGCCGAGGTAGGCGCGGATGACCTCGGGGTCGCGCTGCACCTCGGCGGGGGTTCCGGTGGTGACGAGCCGGCCGAAGTCGAGCACCGTGACCCGGTCGGCGAGGTTCATCACCAGCCCGATGTCGTGCTCCACCAGCACCACGGTCAGCCCGAGCCCGCGCTGCGCGGCCCGGATCAGGGCGGCCATCTCCTTGCGCTCGCCGCCGTTCATCCCGGCGACGGGCTCGTCGAGCAGCAGCAGCCGCGGCTCCATGGCCAGGGCGCGGCCCAGTTCGACCCGTTTGCGGAGCCCGTACGGCAGCACCGCGACGGGTGTGTCGAGCAGCGCGCCCATCCCGATGAAGTCGGCGATCTCGGCGACCCTGTCCCGGTGGGCGTGCTGCTCGCGCCGTGCCGAAGGCAGCCGCAGGCCCGCCGCGAGGAACCCCGACCCGGTCAGGCGGTGCCTGCCCAGCATCAGGTTGTCGGCGACGGTCAGCCGGCCGGCGAGCGCGATGTTCTGGAAGGTCCTGGCGACGCCCAGGGCGGCGATCCGGTGCGGCGCCAGACCCACGAGCTCGCGCCCGCCCAGCCGGACGCTCCCCGACGTCGCCCGGTACACCCCGGACAGCACGTTGAAACAGGTCGATTTGCCCGCCCCGTTGGGGCCGAGCACAGCGTGGACGCTGCCTTCCTCGACGGTGAAGCCGACCGCGTCGAGCGCGGTCAGCCCCGCGAACCGGACCGTCAGGTCCCGCACCTCCAGCAGCGTCACGGCTCCCACCTCCGCAGCACCGGCAGCTCCGGGATGTCCAGCGCGGTGTCGATGCCCAGGTAGCGGCGCTGCACCTCGTCGGTGGCGGCCAGTTCGGCGGCCGGACCGTGCAGGGTGACCTCGCCGACCTCCAGCAGGTACGCCTCGTGCGCCAGCCGCAGCGCGAGCGCCGCGTTCTGCTCGACCAGCAGCACGCTGGTGCCCTCGGCGTTGATCCGCTGGATGTCGCGGGCGAGCCGCTCGGCCATCTGCGGGGCCAGGCCCAGCGTCGGCTCGTCCAGCAGCAGGACCCGCGGGCCCGCCATCAGGGCGCGGCCCATGGCCAGCATCTGCTGCTCGCCGCCGGACAGCAGGCCCGCCCGCTGCCCGGCCCGTTCGACCAGCACCGGGAACAGTTCGTGCACCCAGGAACGGACCCGGTCGGAGCGGTCGCGCCCCGACGATCCGATCGCGCCCGCCCTGAGGTTCTCGGCGACCGTCATCCGGCCGAAGACATGGCGTCCCTCGGGCACCTGGACGACACCCGCCGCGACCACCCCGGCCGGGCCGATCCGGAAGTGCGCCCGCCCCCCGTACCGGACGTCGCCGCCCGTGACGCCGCCCCGGTGGAACCGGAGCGTGCCCGAGATGGCCCGCAGCAGGGTCGACTTCCCGGCGCCGTTCCCGCCGAGGACGGCGACGATCCGCCCCTCGGGAACCTCCAGGTCGACCCCGCGGAGCGCGCGGACCTGCCCGTAACTCACGGTCAGCGCGCTGACAGTCAGATCAGATCCAGCCATTCCATCGCTTTCCTCGCCTCGTGTGAGCCACACCACAGCACCCCGGTGAGCGGTGGGGCCAGAGGTTCGACGGAACACGGGACCGGGGTCCAACCCGGGGCTCTCCGCGTTGTGCTTGCGCACAACGTGATAAGCGAGCGCTTAGTCTTCTCAGGGAAATGCTTGTTTCGTCCGGTTCACCGGCCGAACATGACTGAGCGATCGTTCATCCCCACCCCAGGAGGTCGCCACTTGCGAGCACTTTCCCTCGTCGACCGGACCGAGACCCACTGCGAGGTCGTCACCCGCGCCGCGCAGCGCCTCACCGAGCGGATCCCCGAGCTCGCGGCCCGGCTGGTCGCCATGGTCAAGGCCGACTGCCCGTCCTATGTGCTGGTGCCCGACGAGGAACTGGACGCGTCGGTGCGGCGGGCCCTCCACGTCGGGCTGGCGACCGTCCCGCGGCCGACCTCCGACCGGCGCGACCTCGAACAGGCCGAACGGGACGGGCGGCTCCGCGCCGAACAAGGGGTGCTGCTGACCGATCTGCTCCGCGCCTACCAGCACTCGGTGACGGTCGTCTGGGACGGCCTCGTCGAGATCGTCTCGGCCGAGGAACCCGACCGGCTCGACCAGCTGATGCGCAGCAGCATGTACATCTGGACCGGGGTGAACCGGCAGGCCGACGCCGCCGCCGTCGGCTACCAGAGCGCCCGCCGCGAGCAGGACCGGCAGAGCGACGGGCTCGCCCAGTCGATGCTCGCCAAACTGCTGACCGCGCACCCGCCCGAGCCGGGGCTCGCCGAGGCCGTCGCCGCGACCCTCGAACTGGAGATGGACGGCCGGTACGCCGTCGCCGTGGTCCGGCACGCGCCCGGGCGGATGCCGTCCTATCCGACGGCGGCGGCGGGACTGCGGTGCGTGTGGTGGCTGCGGCCGTCGGGGGCGGGGGTGG
>NZ_BAAGZI010000261.1:0-8657 GCF_054778695.1 Actinocorallia lasiicapitis | reverse complement strand
CCGCTGCCGTTCGCCGACACCCGTCCGCCCGCGCAGCCGTCCTACCCGGCGGCCCAGCAGCAGGCCCCCTACCCGCCGGTGACGCCGCAGCCCTACGCGGCGCCCTACGGGCAGCCCGCCTACGCCGCCGGTTATCCGCAGCACGCCTACACCCAGCCCGCCGGACAGCCCTGGACCCTGCCCGCCTCCTACGGGCGGCGCGTCGGCGCGTTCCTCATCGACTGGGTGCTCGCGTTCACCGTGGTGATCATCGCGGTGATGATCATGCAGATCGGCCAGCCCGCCGACGAGGAGCTCTCCGACGCCCAGGGCGGCGTCATGATGGGCGTCTGGGCGCTCGTGTACGTCGTGTACGGGCTGATGGAGGGGCTGCTCGGCTGGTCGCCCGGCAAGGGCGCGCTGATGATCCGCTCGGTCGACGAGCGGGGCGGGCTGCTCGGGCCCGGCAAGGGCGTCGCCCGGGTGTTCCTGCAGATCGTCAACTGGTGGACCCTCGGGGTCGGCTACCTCGCCCCCCTCTGGGACGCCCAGAAGCAGACCTTCGCCGACAAGATCATCCGCTCCCGCGTCGTCCGGCGTTAGCGTGCCGGTTCCAGGACGGCGTTGCAGGCGGCGACCCTTGCTCGGCGGACGGCGCGGTCCAGGAGGCGCAGGGCTTCGGCGCGTCGCTGCATCTGGGTGGCGGTCAGGTTGTGCCCGGCCAGCTCCTCGGCCAGGGCCAGGACGGACGTCAGCCGGACGGCTAGCGCGTCCACCCGGTGGGCGCGGGGCGGATAGCCGGGCGGCAGGGTGCCGTCGGCGTTGGCGCGCAGTGCACGCAGGGCTTCGGTCCGGCGGCCGTTGACGTCGTCGAGCTCCGCGAGCACCTCGGTGACCTCGCGCATCGCCAGCACCAGCCCGTGATCGGCCTCGGCCAGCGACGGGACGTCCGCCAGGCCAGGACGGCCCTCGAACACCTGCCAGGCGAAGCCCACATAGGACGAGCCGCGCAGATCCGCCGCGGGCACCAGGCCGATCACCGAGTCCTCGACGCTCGCCAGCACCGCCTGGCCCGCCTCGATCGCCGAGGTGTTGAGTTCGGCGGGGCCCGTCAGGCCGAGCGGGTCGCCCGCCGCGGGCAGCGCCAGCCGGAACGCCGAAAGCCCCGCGGGGCGCAGCTCGGCCAGCCAGCGGCGCAACGGCACCTCGCCGACGAGCTGGGGGCCGGAGCGTTCCACGGCGTCCGCGGCGTCGTCGAGGCTCACATGACCGGCGAGCCACGCGTTCCCCCAGGCGGCGAGCGCCGGGGCGGGCTGTGGGGAGGGACGCATGGGAAACACGATAACCGGCGTCAGGGCGGGCGAGGGGACTGAGCGTCTGCAATAGGGTGGGTTGCGTGAGCGGTGAGGTGTTGAGGCTCGAAGGCGTCGTGATCCGGCGCGAGGGGGCCACGTTGCTCGACGGGGTCGACTGGACCGTCAACGAGGGCGAACGGTGGGTCGTGGTCGGTCCCAACGGGGCGGGCAAGACGACTTTGCTCCAGGTGGCGGCGACCACCCTGTTCCCGACGTCCGGGACCGTCGAGATTCTTGGCGAGCCCCTGGGCAAGACCGACATTTTCGAGCTGCGGCCGCGGATCGGTTTCGCCAGCGCCGCGGTCGCCGAGAAGGTGCCGTCCAGCGAGACCGTCATCGACCTGGTTCTGACGGCCTCCTACGCGATCATCGGCCGCTGGCAGGAGGAGTACGACTCCACCGACGTCACCCGCGCCGTCGAGCTGCTCGAGGCGCTCGGCTGCACGGAGCTGCTGCGCCGTCGTTTCGTCACCCTGTCCGAAGGTGAGCGCAAACGCGTCCAGATCGCCCGCGCTCTCATGCCGGACCCCGAGCTGCTGCTGCTCGACGAGCCCGCCGCGGGCCTCGACCTGGGCGCCCGCGAGGATCTCGTCGCCCGCCTGTCCCGCCTGGCCGACGACACGACGGCCCCCTCCATGGTCCTGGTCACCCACCACCTGGAGGAGGTCCCGGTCGGCGTCACCCACGCCCTCCTCCTCCGCAAGGGCTCCGTCGTCGCCGCCGGCAAGGTAGACGAGGTCTTCACCCCCGAAAACCTCACCACCTGCTTCGGCATCCCCCTCGACGTCGAACGCCACAACGGCCGCTGGTACGCCCGAGCCATCCTCGCCTAGGTAGACTCAATCTACGTAGATCTAATCTACCTGGATTCAATCTACCTGGATGGGGCGATCGATGGCTGGGTTCATAGGCCGGAGGGCGGAGCTCGCCCTGCTCGACAAGAGGCTGCGACGCGTCGAGACTTCGGGCACCGGGGTCGCCCTGACGATCCGTGGGCGCCGCCAGGTCGGCAAGTCGCGGCTGGTGCAGGAGTTCTGCGATCGATCCGGTCTGCCCTACATGTTCTCGACGGCGACCAAAGGGGCCTCCCCGGTCGAAGCGGTGGCCTCGTTCCTGACCGATCTGAGGGAATCGGCGTTGCCGGTGGATCGGGAACTGCTGCCGGCGTCGGGCGGGGGCAGCTGGCCCGACGCGTTCCGGGCGCTGGCCTCGGCACTGCCCGCGACCCCCTGCGTCGTCGTCCTCGACGAGCTACCCTGGCTCGCCGAGCAGGACGGCCTGTTCGACGGCGCGTTGCAGACCGCCTGGGATCGGCTGTTGTCCTCCAGGCCCGTGCTGCTCCTCCTGCTCGGCAGCGACCTTCACATGATGGAGCGGCTCACCGCCTATGACCGGCCGTTCTACGGGCGCGCCGACAACCTGGTGCTGGGGCCGCTGGATCCGGCGGACACCGGAGAAGCGCTGGGACTGGAGGCGGCCGACGCGATCGACGCGCACCTCGTCACCGGTGGGCTCCCCGGCATAGTGCGGACCTGGCCGCACGCGATGCCCGCCTTGGATTTCCTGCGCCAGGAGGCCGCGGACCCGGCCGCCGCTGTGTTCGGGGTGCCGGAGGCGTCCCTGATGGCGGAGTTCCCCAACCCTGACGTCGCCCGACGCGTCCTGGAGGCCGTGGGAGCCGGTGACCGCACCCATGCCAATATCGCGGCCACGGCCGGCAGCCGTGACGGCGCGCTCCCCTCGGGGACGCTGTCTCCGCTGCTGCGCCGGCTGGCGCGGGAGAAGGACGTTCTGGGGATCGACGAGCCGCTGTCGACGAGGCCGGGAAAGCCGGCGCTCTACCGTGTCGCCGACAGCAATCTACGGCTCTACCTGGGCATCCTGCGTACGGTGCACGAGCAGGCCCGGCGGGGACGCGCGGAAGCGGGTTTCCGGGTGGTCGAGCGGCGCTGGGCGAGCTGGCGGGGTCGTGCCGTCGAGCCGCTGGTCCGCCGGTCGCTTGAGCTCGCTGCGTCGTCGGGAAATCTGCCCTGGCCGGACGCGGAGGTGGTCGGCGGCTGGTGGAACCGTCAGTTCGAACCCGAGATCGACCTGGTCGGAGCCGACCGCGCGCCCGTCGCGGGAACGATCTTCTTCACCGGCTCGATCAAGTGGCTTGAGAGCTCGTTCGGCGCCCACGACCTCGCCGCGCTGAGCCGGGCGGCCGTCCAGGTGCCCGGGTTCGACCCGGCGACGACGGGAGTGGTCGTCGCCTCGCTCAACGGCGTGGCCGCCGACGTGGACCTGAGCTCCGTCGATCTCCTCTGGACGCCTCGGGACGTGGTCGAAGCGGGACGGTCATTACGATCGGGGGATGACTCCCTGGGATGTGGTGGCGGTTCTTGCTGCGGGGACGGCGGCTGGGGGGATCAATGCGATCGTCGGGTCGGGGTCGCTGATCACTTTTCCGACGTTGGTGGCGTTGGGGTATCCGCCGGTGCTGGCGAATGTTTCGAACAACATTGGGTTGGTTCCGGGGGCTGTGGCCGGTACGTATGGGTATCGGCGGGAGCTGGCTGGGAACTGGGGGGTGCTGGCGCGGCTGGGGAGCGCTTCGCTGATCGGGGCGCTGATCGGCGGGGTGCTGCTGCTGGCGCTGCCGGCGAGCGCGTTCAAGGTGATCGTGCCGGTGCTGATCCTGGTGGCGCTGGTGCTGGTGGTGCTGCAGCCGCGCGTCAGCGCCTGGGTGCAGAAGCGGCGGAAAGCCCATCAGGCGTCCGGGGGGCCCGTGCTGTGGGCGGGAGTGCTCGCGGCCGGAATCTACGGGGGATATTTCGGGGCGGCTCAGGGGATTCTGCTGATCTCGCTGCTCGGGATCTTCCTGGCGGACGACATGCAGACCGTCAACGGGATCAAGAACGGGCTGTCGGGGATCGTCAACGGGACGGCCGCGCTGCTGTTCGTGCTGGTCGCCGAGGTGGACTGGGCGGTCGTCGGGCTGATCGCGGCCGGGTCGACGATCGGCGGGCTGGTGGGGGCGAAGGTCGGGCGGAAGCTCAAGCCCTGGGTCCTGCGAACTGTCATTGTCTGTGTGGGTCTGGTGGCGATTGCGAAGCTCACACTCGGGTAGGAATCGAATATGAGTTCGATTCTGGTGGGCCCGTGAAGGGCGACCGAGTAGAGATCGTCATCGAGGCGGGCGACGCGCCCCGCACCTACGAGGTGGCCGCCACCAAGGCGGGCCGCCGTGTCGAGATCACCAACCGCAGGGGCGTCATCGAGGTCGTCGAGGTCACCCGCTCCGGCACCCCCGTCCGCACCGCGCGCTTCATGGCGGCCCGGGTGCTCGCCCTGGTCGAGCACCCGGCTGCCTGATCTCAGATCGGGCGGACCTGGACGATTCCGGAGGGCGTCACACGGGTGTCGAAGGCCGGCTGACGGGCGGTGGCAGGACCGTCGACGACCGAGCCGTCGGACGTGCGGAAAGTGCTGCCGTGCCAGGGGCAGACGACGCAGATCTCGTCGTCGACCCTGGTCATCCGGCCCTGGTGGAGCGGGCCGGCGAGATGGGCGCAGCGGTCGGCCAGGACGCGGACCTCCTCGTCCAGGCGGAGGACGAAAAGGTCGATGTAGCCGAGGGTCTGGTGGACGGGCCAGCCGTTCGGCAGGTCGTCGATGACGCACAGGTCGTGCCAGCCGAGCGGGGCGAGATGGGCGATCGACTCGGCGTGGCTGGCGCCCGCGGCCTGGCGGAACGCGAGATGGCCGCCCAGGAAGCCGCCCGCCATCAGGGCCGTGAAACCCGTGTAGCCGAGGGCTTTGCCGGTGCGGTGGCGGCCGCGCGAGCGGGCCAGCAGCGACGCCGCGTACAGGAGCGACGCGGTGCCCGTCCCCAGGGCGTGGACGAAGCCGACGCGCTGCTGCTCGCGGTGGAGGACCGACCAGTCGGCGAGCCCCGTCAGCGCCGTCGGGACGGCCGCGACCAGCCCCGCGGCGATCAGGGTGCGGGACGCCTTCTCGGTGCGGGGCAGCAGGTCGAGCAGCGCCGCCGAACCCCACGCGCCGATCGGCAGATCGGTCAGCGGGGCATGAACCGGATGGCCGACCGGAACCCCGTGCAGCAGATTGGCGATCGGGCCGCGCGGCACCACCCGTCTGACGGCCGAGGCGATCGCCTGGATGGGGCCGTCCAGCGCGCTGTCGAGTTCCAGCCGATCGGCCAGTGCCACCGGATGCGCGCGCCGCATGGGCCTGCCGACGCTTTTGATGATCCTGCCTGCTCTACCGCGGTTCACTGGCTCGGCTTCCCCTCTGCCTGCTGCCCGACCCTTCGACAGTAGCTCACGCCTAGTAATGGCCGAAATCTGACAAAGCGGACCACTCCCCTGGAATCGGTCCATCGCTTACGGTGAGGGGAGGTCGATCCCTCCACTTTGGATGTTGATCATGGAGAGCCCGGTAACGCACGGCTCCGACGTAGGACTGGTCGAACGGATCGAGGCCGAGTTCCCCGGGTGGGGCGTCTGGCGCAGCGACGCCGACCGCTGGTGGGCCTACCGCAAAGCCCACTCCGCCCTCACCCTCGAACAGCTCCGCGCCGGCTGCCGCCTGATCGTCCAGGCCGACACCGGAGACCAGCTGCGCGCCGCGATCCGGCACGAGATCGACCGCGCCGCCCGCTACCCGCGCTGACCGCCCCGCTCCAGCCGGACGGGCACCCCGTTGAACACGGCGTTGCCCGAGAGCGGATCGATCCGCTGGTCGTCGGTGAGGGTGTTGGCGCTGACGCCCGGCTGCTCCGCCGCCGTCGCCGTCCGGCTGCCGGGACGGCCATGGCCCCAGCCGTGCGGCAGGCTGACCACGCCGGGCATCAGCTCCTCCGACGGTTCGGCGGGCGCCTCGAGCCGGCCCGTCCGCGAGGTGATGACGACCGGGTCGCCTTCGGCGAGGCCGAGCCGGGCCGCGTCGTCGGGGTGGAGCCGCAGGGTGCAGCGGTTCGAACCGCCGACCAGACCGGGCGTGTTGTGCATCCAGCTGTTGTTGGAGCGCAGATGGCGGCGGCCGATCAGCACGAAACCGTCGGCGGGACGGGATGTGCGGAGCCGTTCGACGTCCGCCGCGAACAGCTCAGGGCAGAGATCGATCCGCTCTCTGACCAGCACTTCCTCCAGCCGCGGCTGGAGCGGACCGAGGTCGATGCCGTGCGGGTTCTTCTCGCGCAGGTCGGCGAGGGTGAGGCCGTAGGGGCCGAGGCGGAGCATCATGTCGAGCCGCGTGTCGCAGGACGGCGGGCCCAGCTCGGCGCGGAGCTCCGCGCGGCCCGCCTTCTGGAGTGTGCCCTGGATGACCATTTCGTCGAGGTCGGCGGCCGACATCCCGACGATCTCCCCGGCGAGCCTGCCCAGGATCTCCGCCTCGGACGGCCGGTCGCCGCGGTCGGCGAGCGGCGGGCTGTAACGGGCGTAGTTCCGTAGCGCGAACCCGAGAAGCGCCAGGTCATAGTGGGGGGTACGGGTATGTGGCGGCGGGGGCAGGATCACATCGGCGTGGCTGGTGGTTTCGTTGACATAGGGATCGACGCTCACCATGAACTCCAGCATCGGCAGCGCCCGGCCGATGCGGTCGCCGTTGGGCGCGGAAAGGACGGGGTTGCCGCCGATGGTGATCAGTGCACGGATCTGGCCGTCGCCCTCGGTCTCGATCTCCTCGGCGAGGGTCGCCACGGGGAACTCGCCGTTGGCCTCCGGCAGTTGCCGCACACGGCTGCGCCAGCGGCCCGTCTTATACGGGTGGGCGCGCTTGCCGATGGAGTGCGCGGTCTTGGGGAACATCGCGCCGCCCGGCCGGTCGAGATTGCCGGTGAGCACGTTGAGCGCGTCGACGAGCCAGCTCGCGAGGGTGCCGAACTCCTGGGTGCAGGTGCCGATCCGGCCGTAGACGACGGAGGTCGGTGCGGCGGCCAGACCGCGGGCGATCTCGCGGGCGGTCGCGGCGGGGATCCCGGTGACGGCCTCGGTCTGCTCGGGCGGGAAACCGGTGGCCAGTTCGCGGAGCTCCTCCAGGCCGTCGACGTCGTGGCGGAGCGCAGTGAGCCGCTCCGTGAACAGGGTGTGGACGAGGGAGAGGAGGAACCACGCGTCGGTGCCGGGCCGGATCGCGACGTGCTCGCCGAGCTCGGCGGTCCTGGTGCGGCGCGGATCGACGACGACGAGGGTCCCGCCGCGCCGTCGCAGCTCCTTGAGCCGTCCCGGCCAGTTCGGGGCTGACGCGATGCTGCCGTTCGATTCGAGGGGGTTCGCTCCGAGCATCAGCAGATAGTCGGTCCGGTCGAGGTCGGGCACCGGGATCGCGAGGGGGTCGCCGAACATGTAGCCCGCGCTGACGTGCTTCGGCATCTGGTCGGCCGTGGACGCGCTGTACACGTTCTTCGTCCGCAGCCCCTTGATGATCAGCGGCCCGTACAGCGGTCCGGCGACGCTGTGCGCCGAAGGGTTGCCCAGGTAGACGGCGACGGAGTTCGGTCCGTACTCGCCGACGATCCGGCGCAGCTCCCGTCCGGCCAGCTCGAACGCGTCGTCCCAGCCGGCTTCGACCCCGCGCACCAGCGGTGCGGTCAGCTTGTCGGGGTCCCCGTCGAGACGCCCGAAGCTGGCGCCTTTCGGGCAGATGAATCCCTGGCTGAACGGGTCGTCCTTGTCGCCCCTGACCTTGACGACCTGATCGTTCTCCAGGGTCAGCTCCAGCCCGCACAGGGCTTCGCACAGCGGACACGTCCGGAACGCGATTCGGTTCATAGTCCGTAGCTAAGCACTTATGGGACGGGTCGTGAACCCGATCGGGCGGGAGTGGAGAGACAGATCCGACCGAGAGAGGCCGTGCCGCGAGGCCGGGCTCTGCCCCCTACGGAAGGTCGGCCATGGGATGGCGACACAAATGGTGGATTTGCCGGGTTCTGGCATGGTGACGTCCATGCAGCTGGACGACGCGGAGCTGATCGGTGAGTCACTGCGCAGACCGGAGGTGTTCGCGGAGCTCTTCGACCGGTACTCGCGGATGCTCTACGGGTACACCTCGCGGCGGCTCGGGCCGGAGGGCGCCGAGGACCTGGTCGGCGAGACCTTCCTCATCGCCTTCGCGAAACGCAAGAAATACGACAGGACCTACCGGGACGCGCGGCCGTGGCTGTTCGGGATCCTCACCAAGCTGATCTCCCGCCACCACCGGCAGGAAGCCGCCCGCTACCGGGCGCTGGAGCGGAGCGCCCCCCAGGTCGTGCCGGTCGAGTCGCCGGCCGACCGGGTGGCGGCCGGGGTGTCGGCCGCGGCCGTCCGCGGCGAGCTGGCG
>NZ_BAAGZI010000260.1:0-8687 GCF_054778695.1 Actinocorallia lasiicapitis | reverse complement strand
CTCGGCGGCGTGGTCGCCGGGGGCGTCGGCGGGACCGCGACGACCGTCGGGGTCGTGGACGGCGGGCAGGAGACCGACGTCGGGGACGGCGTGGGCGACACGGGGAGCGGGGTCCGCAGGCCGGAGTCCGGCTCGATCGGCAGACAGGTGACCTTGACCAGCGGCGGCGCGACCGGCCTGCCCTCGTGGTCGATGACCGTCCCGTCGGGGCGGGTCGTGTAGGGCTCGGCCGCCGCCGACTTCTCCTGCGCCTCCCGCTCCGCCTGCGAGAGCTCGCCAGCGTTGGTGAACCGGTCGATCGCGGCGGGGGTCGCGGACAGGGCGACGGCCGCCATGCTCAGCGCCGCCACCGACGCCAGCAGCGGCCCTTTCCAGCCGCCGGTCAGCCATTTCCAGTCGAGCACCCGGGACGGGCGCGCGGTCCGCTCGCGGATGAGCTGCAGCGCGTCGGGCGAGGGCGCGACCCGGTCCGCCTCGGCGTGCAGCGCCCTGCGCAGAGCGTCGCCGTGGGGGTCTCGGGTGGTCATGAGGTCTGCTCCAGAACGTTGCGGAGCGCGGCCATACCGCGCGCCGTATGACTCTTCACCGCGCCACGGCTGATGCCCATGGCTCCGGCGATCTCGGCTTCGGACAGGTCGGCGTAGTACCGCAGCACCAGCGCTTCACGCTGGCGTTGCGGGAGTCCGCCGAGTGCCTTGACCACCGCGGTGCGTTCCAGCTCGACGATGGCGCCGTGCTCCGCGCTCTGGGCGTCCGGCAGCCCCTTGGGGGCGTACTTCTCCACCACGGCGCGGTGCCGCAGCACCGAACGGGCCCGGTTCACCACCGACTGCCGAAGGTAGGACAGCGCCTTGTCGGGATCGCGCAGCCGCCGCCAGGCGCCGTGCATCGCGACGAAGGAGTCCTGGACGACCTCTTCGGCCGTGGCGACGTCCCGGACGAGGAGCGCGGCCAGCCTGACCAGGGAGCGGTAGTTGGCGCTGTAGAGCGCCGTCACCGCCTGGTCGGCGTCCCACGCCACCTTGAGGGCCGGTGGTGCCACGAGGGTCTCGGTCACCTCAGTGGGACGCTCGACCTCATCGTCCGGTTTACGGTAACCCATGCGTTGTCTCAAGCCTCGCTGCCGGGGGGTGCGCGCTGCGAAGCCACCTTAACCAGACGGAGGGCGGTCGCGCCGTGCAAGTTCCGTATCACCTGTCGGTAACATGCGGCGGAGATCAGTTATCGGAGGCGTCGTGGACTGCTTGTTCTGCAAGATCATCAATGGGGACGTCCCCGCGGAAAGGGTGCTCGAAAGCGAGCACGCGCTGGCGTTCCGCGATATCAATCCCGCTGCTCCCGTGCATGTGCTGGTGGTCCCGAAGGCCCACTACGCCAACCTGGCCGAACTGGGCGCCGACCCCGTCGCGACGGCCGCGGTGGCCACCCTCGCCGGTGAGGTCGCCCAGGCCGAGGGAGTGGCCGAAACGGGATATCGGGTCGTCTTCAACACGGGCCGCGACGCGTCGCAGACCGTGTTCCACGTGCACGCCCACGTCCTTGGCGGACGAGGCTTCGACTGGCCGCCCGGTTAATGGCTTTCGCGAAAAACCCTTAGGCATACTGTCCTCCCTTCTCGGTAACATGAGGAAGAAGGAAAGAACCGCAGATCAGAGGGGTTAATGGCCGTCGAGCGGCCTGCAGATGACCGAATCAAACACGCGCAGCACCAACGGGGCCCGATCCCAGATCAAGATCGTGGTGCCCGACGAGCAGCCCATGGTGGCCCTGCTCGGCTCCCGTGACGAGCTCCTCGCCGTGGTCGAGCGCGCCTTCAACTCCGACATCCATGTCCGGGGCAACGAGATCACCGTCACCGGCGGCTCCGAGCCCGAACTGGTCGCGAAGCTCTTCACCGAGCTGGTCGCCCTGCTGAAGAAGGGCGCCGCCCTGACCCCCGAGGCCGTCGAGCGCAGCGTGGCGATGCTCCGGCAGTCCGGCAGGCCCGCCGAGGTGCTGAGCCACGACATCCTGTCGTCGCGGGGCCGCACCATCCGTCCCAAGACCGCCAACCAGAAACGCTACGTCGACGCCATCGACCAGAACACCATCGTGTTCGGGCTCGGCCCGGCCGGCACCGGCAAGACCTACCTCGCCATGGCGAAGGCCGTGAAGGCCTTCCAGGAGAAGAAGGTCAGCCGGATCATCCTGACCCGTCCGGCGGTCGAGGCGGGCGAACGCCTCGGCTTCCTGCCCGGCACGCTCTTCGAGAAGATCGACCCCTATCTGCGGCCGCTGTACGACGCGCTGCACGACATGGTCGACCCCGGCACCATCCCGCAGCTCATGTCGTCGGGCACCATCGAGGTCGCGCCCCTGGCGTACATGCGGGGTAGATCGCTGAACGACTCCTTCATCATCCTGGACGAGGCGCAGAACACCTCGCCCGAGCAGATGAAGATGTTCCTGACCAGGCTCGGCTTCGGGTCGAAGATCGTCGTCACGGGTGACACCAGCCAGGTGGACCTCCCGCACGGCACCCGCAGCGGGCTCCAGGTCGTCCAGGAGATCCTCGAAGGCGTCGATGACATCTACTTCTGCCGCCTGACCAGCACCGACGTCGTACGGCACCGGCTCGTCACCGACATCGTGGACGCCTACGATCGGTTCGACGCCGAACAGCCCCCCGAAACCGGGCGGGGCAGGCGCGAGCGGGGGCGTAGATGAGCATCGAGGTTTTGAACGAGTCGGGCGTGCAGGCGGACGAGGAGACCATCGTCCGCCTGGCGCGGCACGTGCTGGACGGAATGCAGATCCATCCGATGGCCGAACTGTCGATCCTGCTGGTCGACGAAGAGGCGATGCACGAGCTGAACTCCAAGTGGATGGGCGAGGACAAGCCGACCGACGTGCTGGCCTTCCCCATGGACGAGCTGCGGCCCGGCCACCTGTCGGGCGGCTCCGAGGACGGCGTGACAGATCCGGGCCTGCTCGGTGACGTCGTGCTCTGCCCGGCCGTCGCCGAACGTCAGGGCAAGGCCGCCGGGCACTCCACGCAGGACGAGCTGGAACTGCTGTGCACGCACGGCATCCTGCACCTGCTCGGCTACGACCATGCCGAGGCCGAGGAGCACGCCGAGATGTTCGGCCTCCAGGGCAAGCTGCTCGAATCGTGGCGGGAGTCCCGCTGAACACCACCCAACTGTGGATGATCGCCGTGGCGGTGCTGCTGGTGGTCTTCGCAGGTCTGTTCGCGAGTTTCGAGACGGCGCTGGCCCGGGTCTCCCGGGTCAGGGTCGCCGAACTCGACTCCAGGAGCCTGAACGCGGTCGTCGCGGATCCGGCCCGTTATGTGAACCTGCTGCTCCTGCTCCGCACGAGCTGCGAGCTGGCCGCGACGGTGATAGTGGCCGACCTGTGCATCGGCTGGCTCGACGAGACCTGGCGCGCCTACGTGGTCGCCGCCGTGATCATGATTCTGGTCAGCTTCATCGTGGTCGGCGTCGCGCCGCGCACCCTCGGCATCCAGCACGCCGACAAGGTGGCGCTGTTCGGCGCCGCGGTGATCCATCCGATCGCCCGCGTGCTCGGCCCGCTGCCGCAACTGCTGATCCTGCTCGGCAACGCCCTGACGCCCGGCAAGGGCTTCCGGGACGGCCCGTTCGCCAACGAGGCCGAACTCCGCGACCTCGTCGACCTGGCCGAACAGCGCAAGGTCATCGAGCCGGACGAGCGCGAGATGATCCACTCGGTGTTCGAGCTGGGCGACACCCTGGTCCGCGAGGTCATGGTGCCGCGGACCGACATGGTGTTCATCGAGCGCGGCAAGACCCTCCGCCAGGCGATGTCGCTGCTGCTCAGAAGCGGTTTCTCCCGGATCCCGGTGATCGGCGAGAACGAGGACGACGTCGTCGGCATCGCCTATATGAAGGACATCACCCGGCGGCTGCACGAGACCCCCGGCGACTCAGGCGAGCTGGTCGGCACCGTGATGCGGCCCGCGACCTACGTGCCGGACTCCAAGCCCATCGACGATCTGCTCCGCGAGATGCAGGCCCGCCAGATCCATGTGGCGATCGTCATCGACGAGTACGGCGGCACGGCCGGGCTGATCACCATCGAGGACATCCTCGAGGAGATCGTCGGTGAGATCGCCGACGAGTACGACAACGAGGCGCCGCGCGTCGAGCAACTGCCGGACGGTGTGCTGCGAGTGACGGCGCGGATGCCCGTCGAGGAACTCGCCGAACTCTGCGACGTGGAGATCGAGGCCGAGGACGTCGAGACCGTCGGCGGGCTGCTGGCGTACGCGCTCGGCCGGGTCGCGATCGCGGGGTCGCAGGCCGAGGTCGCGGGGCTGCGGTTGACGGCCGAATCGCTCGCCGGACGCAGGAACCGGATCGGCACCGTCCTCGTGGAACGGATCAAGCAAGATCATCACAGTGTCGAGGATTGAGGCATAGCGCCCCGGGAATGATCACTCTCGCCATCGGGAGGATTCGGGGGGATATCCCATGAGGCGCATTGTTCGCGGGGCCGTGCTCGCCATCGGGGCGTGCACGGCGGTCGCCGGTTGCGGATCGAAGGTCGCGGTCCCGACCCAGCAGGAGCTCTATTCGGACAGTTTGACCGCTGCCGTCCTGACACAGCAGGACGTCCCGAGAGGTTTCCTGCCCGCGCAGGCCCAACCGGTCTTCCGCGGGGTCGTGCCACGTGATCCGGCATGTCGGCGGCTGCTGGCCCTGGCCGACGGGTACGGTCTCCGCGACGTGCCGAAGGCGGCCACCGCCTTCTACCAGATGGCCCCCGGCACCACCCTCAGCCAGCAGATCTGGCATGTGGGCGGGGTCAACGCCGCCACGTTCGTGCGGGAGGCGAAGGTCGCCGCGGCGTCCTGCCCGACCATGCACGCGACGGTCAGCGGCACCGATCTGGTGCTGAACCGCGATCCGCTCGCCACGGACGGGCTGCCGCCCGGGTCGTACGCGGTCCGCTACCGGCAGGCCGCCACCGCCGACCGGCTCATCTCCTACGAGATGGTGTTCGCGCGGACCGGCGACGAGCTGGTGCTGCTGGCGGCGCCGGGGGTGGCGAACCGGCGCGCCCCGGTCACGATTCTGGCGGCCGCGCGGAAGGCCACGGCGAAACTGTCGCGCGCCACCGCCGCTTCGCTGGTCTCGTCGACCACCACCACTGCGCCGACCGGGCGTCCCGCGCCCGTCGGGCCGGTCCCGCCGAGGCCGAGCGTCGGCAGGGCGGTTCCCATGAAGCCCGCCGCCACTCCGAAGCCCGTCAGGACCCAGCGGCCGGTCGTCAAGCCGACCAGGCGGGCCGCCGTCAAGCCGACGCGGCGCGCTTCGGCCAAGCCGACCAGGCGCGCCGTCGTCAAGCCTTCGCGACGTGCCTCCGCCCAGCCGACCAGGCGGGCCGTGGTCAAGCCGACGCGGCGCCCGGCCGTGAAGCCGACCAGGCGCGTCACGGTGAAGCCGACCCGGCAGATCGTCGTCGAGCCGTCCCGCAGGGCGACGGCCCGGCCGACCGCGACGAGGTAGGGCCACTAAACTGCCGTCGTGAACCCTGAAGACGCCAAGCTGATCACTCTGGCCCGCTCCTCCCGCGCGCGCAACGGCGCGCCGGAGGGAGCGGCCGTCCGCGATGAGACCGGCCGCACCTATGTGGCCACCACCGTGGACCTGCCCAGCCTCAAACTGACCGCCCTGGAGGCGGCCGTCGCGGCCGCCGTCTCCAGCGGCGCGGAAGACCTCGAGGCCGCCGTCATCATCACCCTCGACGCAGCCCCGTCGATCTCCGCCGCCCGCGATCTGGGCCCCAAGGCCCCCGTCCACCTGGCCGCCCCCGACGGCACCCTCACCGCCACCCTCTAGCACGCGTTCACAGGTCCTCGTTCGCGGTACGGCCTGGCGGATCCTCGGGCGTCAGGCCGCCGGAGCGCTCTTGGGAGGCTCTTGGCGTTCACTTGCGGAACCGGAGGCCGGGTCCGTGCACCGGCCGCGGTGCGGGAGAATTGATCGGGTGAACACTCAGCCAGACTTCAGATCCGGGTTCGCCTGCTTCGTCGGGCGGCCGAACGTCGGCAAGTCGACGCTGATGAACGCGCTGGTCGGCACCAAGGTGGCGATCACCAGTAACCGGCCGCAGACCACGCGGCGCGCGATCCGCGGGATCGTCCACCGCCCGGACGCCCAGCTCGTCATCGTCGACACCCCCGGCCTGCACCGCCCGCGCACCCTGCTGGGCGAGCGCCTCGACAGCCTGGTCCGCGGCACTCTCACCGAGGTCGACGTGATCGGCTTCTGTGTCCCCGCCGACGAGAAGATCGGCGACGGCGACCGCTATATCGCCCGTGAACTGGCCGGGATCAAGGACACCCCGGTCGTCGCGATCGTCACCAAGGCCGACAAGGTGGGCCCGCAGGCCCTGGCCGAGCAGCTGATGGCCCTGGACGCCCTCGGCTCGTGGGCCGACATCGTCCCGGTCTCGGCGCTGGGCGGCATCGGCAGGACCGGCGCCGACCCCTACCAGCTCGACGTCGTCACCGACCAGCTGGTCAAGCACCTGCCCGAGGGGATGCCCCTCTATCCCGAAGGCGATCTGACCGACGAGCCGGAGCAGATCCTGGCCGCCGAGTTCATCCGTGAGGCCGCTCTGGAGGGCGTGGAGCAGGAGGTCCCGCACTCGATCGCGGTCGTGGTCGACGAGATGAACCTCCGCGAGGGCCGCGAGGACCTCACCGACATCTACGCGCATGTGTTCGTCGAGCGCCCGTCGCAGAAGGCGATCCTGATCGGCCGGAAGGGTGAACGGCTCCGCACGGTCGGCACCAACGCCCGCAAGCAGATCGAGGCGCTGCTGGGCACCAAGGTCTATCTGAACCTGCAGGTCAGCGTGGCCAAGGACTGGCAGCGCAACCCCAAGCAGCTCCGCCGTCTCGGCTTCTACGACTGATCGGCTCCTACGACTGATCGGCCGGGCCCGGCCGGACGACCGGGAGGTCAGGCGTTCTTCTTGGGCGTCAGATCGGGCGCCGACAGTTCGACGCGCGGCGGCGCGGCCCGCTCGTACAGCGTGATCTCGCCGCCGTGGTACCGCCAGCTCCTGATCTTGTGGAAGCCGGGTTCCCCGAGCGCCTTGGCCTTCGCGGCCCTGCCGGAGTCGGAGCCGGGCAGGAACGGCAGCCAGTTGCGCACCAGCCAGACCCGCCGCGTCCCGGCGAGCGAGGCCGCGTACTCCCGTTTGGGCAGTTCCCTGCCCATCAGATCGCCTGCCTGGACGGGGCTCTTGGCCAGCAGGACGTCGTCCAGCGAGGCGAGCGCGGGGGAGGCGGCGGCGACCGGCCGGAACCGTGGATCGGTGTAGACGACGGCGTCGCCGGGACGGTCGTGGGCGGCGATGATCCGGCTGAGCTCGCGAAGATCGTCCAGCCGGGCTCTGTGGGGGTCGCGGAGCGTCTGGTGCTTGGGCACGGTGACGATCGCCGCGATCACCACCAGCGGGACGGCCGCCTTCCAGGGGAGGCGTTCCAGCCCGGCCGCCAGCAGCAGGCAGGCCGCCGGCACGCAGAACAGGACGTACCGCTCGACATAGGTCGGGTGGACCAGTGAGATCAGCAGCAGCAGCACCGGCGGCAGCACCAGCCACGGCAGCGCCGTCTCGGCCAGCGGAGACCACTTCCACAGCGCCATGATCAGCAGGATCGCCGCCGGGACGCAGAGCGCGGGCACCAGGCTGAGCGAGCCCAGCAGATGCAGCAGATCCTTCGGCCGCGGGCTCTCGATCCAGTCGATCTGGTAGCTCTGCCGCCTGGCCAGCAGCGCCAGCCCCGCCACCGGCAGCAGCGCCGCCCCGACCGTCACGGCCCACGGCCGCCAGGGCCGGCGGCCCAGCAGCACCGTCGCGAGATGCGCGGGCAGCAGGAACAGGGCGAACAGATGCGTGAACCCCAGCAGCAGCACGCTCAGCCCGTAGCCGATCCAGCCCCGCCGGCTCTCCGCCCTGGTCAGCAGAGAGGTGGCCAGGACGGCCAGGAACGCGACGAGCGCGTACTGCCGGGCCTCCTGGGCGTACCGCGTCATCATCGGCGACAGGGCGACGAGCACCCCCGCCGTGATCCCGAGGCGCTCCGAGCCGAGCCGCCGCCCGAGCAGGACGGTCAGTGCGGCCGTCCCCGCGGCGGCCAGCGTGGAGGGCAGCCGCAGCGCCCACGCCTGGTCTCCGGCCAGCGTCACGGGGATCTTCATCAGCAGGTAGTAGAGCCCGTGGACGGCGTCGATGTGGGTGAGGGTCCTGAGCAGGTCGGGCAGGGAGCGGCCCGCGACGTCCGCGGTGACGGCCTCGTCGCGCCAGAGCGAGGGCGCGGTCAGGCCCCACCAGGCCACGGCGAGCGCGAGCACGGCGGTGAGGAGGGGAGCGGCCCAGGGGCGGTTCTTCGGCATGAGGATCGGGATGAGGCTATCCGGCTTTACCCGCCGGCCGGCCGGGCGCGCCGGACGAGCTGGCCGAGCGCGCAGCCGCCGAGCACGATCGAGCAGGCCACCGCCAGGTACCAGCCGGCCTCGAGCCCGCCCCTGATGTTGAGGACCCGCTGGGCGAGCTGGGCGATCAGATCGTGCTCGTATCTGTCCTGGTAGTCCTTGAGCTGCAGCACGAACAGCCCGCAGGCCGCCAGCCCGGCCGCCGCGGCCCCCGCC